>CAYSMD010000068.1:0-1709 GCA_964432055.1 uncultured Candidatus Saccharibacteria bacterium | reverse complement strand
CAAATTTTGTGCGACACATCTATCAGGAGCGACCGACCTGGCAGGTGACTGTGCTTGATGTACTCTCTTACGCTGGAGATAAAAAAAACCTTGCCGGCATGGAAGATCGTGTGAATCTGGTAGTTGGTGATATTTGCGATGCAAAGCAAGTGGACGCGCTCATCGCTGATGCCGATGCGGTAGTGCATTTTGCAGCTGAATCACATAATGATAACTCACTCGAAAGCCCCTGGCCCTTTGTGCAGACAAATATTATCGGGACCTATCAGTTAATCGAGGCGGCGCGCAAGCACGACGTTCGTTTTCATCACATCTCGACGGATGAAGTTTATGGCGACCTGGAGCTGGATGATCCTCAAAGGTTTACCCCCGACACACCGTATCAGCCCTCTAGCCCGTATTCGTCCACTAAGGCGAGCTCGGATATGCTCGTGAGGGCGTGGATACGTAGTTTTGGTCTGAGGGCCACGATCTCGAATTGCTCGAACAATTATGGCCCGTATCAGCACGTAGAGAAGTTCATTCCGCGGCAGATTACAGAAATTCTCGAGGGGCGCAAACCTCGGCTCTATGGGAGCGGTGAAAACGTTCGCGACTGGATTCATACCGAAGATCATTCTTCTGGCGTATTGGCGATCCTTGAAAAAGGGACTATAGGTGAAACATATCTCATTGGGGCTGATGGTGAAAGGAATAATAAAGAGGTGGTCGAGCTAATCTTACAGCAGATGGGGCGAGCCTCAGACGACTACGAACTTGTTGCTGACCGAGCAGGGCATGATCTCCGCTATGCTATTGATGCCACGAAGCTTCGCAAGGAGCTCGGCTGGCAGCCTAAGTATACGGATTTTGAGGCGGGGCTCAAGGACACTATCGACTGGTACCAAAATAATAAGGATTGGTGGCGGTCACAGAAAGCTGAGACAGAAGAAAAGTATCTCAGTAAAGGACACTAGTATGGGTGCTGTGGAGTTTGTAGCTTCGGCAACGAGTCTCGAGGGGCTGCATCGAATTGCCTATAAGCAGTTTGCCGATGAGCGTGGCTCAGTGAAGGAGTTCTACAGGGAGTCCGACTTTGTATCGGCAGGGCTACCTAGCCTAGGATCGCGCCCGCAGGTAAATGCGCCATTGACTCACAAGGGTGGCCTGCGAGGGATTCATGCCGAGTTCGCCCACAAGCTCGTCTCAGTTGCATCCGGCCAGATCTATGCGGTGATTGTGGATCTGCGCAAAGACTCTGCGACGGCAGGCAAATGGGAAGGCTTCGAGCTTGGGCGAGGTGAGGGTTTATTTATTAGTTCTGGTCTCGGTAATTCATTCCAGTCGGTCAGCGAAGATCCGTCGGTCTATCTCTACTACTTTGAGAAAGAGTGGCAGCCTGATATGCCTGGAGCGGCCTGCAATCCGCTGGATCCTGAGCTCGGGATCCCATGGCCAATTCCTTATGGAGAAGGCATGATCATCTCTGAGAAAGATTTGAGTAATCCATCGCTGCGAGAAGTCTTGGGATCATGAGTCGATCTATTCTTATTATTGGTGGCTCCGGTCAGCTGGGGAAGGCACTGCGCGCGATATTTCCTGACGCTAGCGCCGTACCTAGATCGGATTTGGATATATCAAATCCCACGAGCCTGGATGAATTTGATTGGTCTTCTTTCGAGACAGTAATCAATGCGGCGGCGTGGACTGATGTTGATGGCGCAGAGCTA
>CAYSMD010000067.1:0-1744 GCA_964432055.1 uncultured Candidatus Saccharibacteria bacterium | reverse complement strand
GCTGGCTGGCAGCGAAGCGGCGGGTACGCGAGGCGCTAACGGTAGCCTTCATGATTGGTGGAGCAGCCGTAATTAATACGCTGCTCAAGTTAAGCTTTCAGCGACAGCGACCGACAATTCTTCAAGCACTAGTTTCTGAGCAAAACTTTTCTTTTCCGAGCGGACACGCGATGGCGAGTGCGGCCCTAGCTTGCGTGGTTGTATATCTGGCATGGCAAACCAAGTATCGTTGGCTCGCAGTGGTACTTGGTGCGATCTACGTTGGCGCGGTTGGCTTGTCGCGTGTGTATTTGGGCGTGCACTATCCATCGGATGTGGTCGCCGGTTGGTGCGTGAGTATTATTTGGTCCTACGTCGTGATTGTGAGTTTTCGGGCACAGGCCCGCAGTAAGAATTAGGTAGTCGCCGGCGTTTTCACAAAAGCATCAAAGGCCGCCTGGAAGTCCGAATTTTGTGCCAGGAGACCAGTCTCTTCGACACACCATTCTGAGAATTCGTTCGGCTCAGCCATACGTTTCTGAAACTCATCCCAGGCCACCCAGTCGGTAGCGTTCACTTCATCGGGATTTGGATCTGGCTCGACGTCTTTAAACACCACCATGACAGGGCAGATCTCGTTCTCGATTATGCCAAAGCGCTCGCATTGATATCGGTAGTCGGGGAGGGCCATCGCAACTTCGTCAAGTTCAACGTCGATACCGAGCTCGTAGCTCAGGCGACGCTTAGCAGCTGCCTCGGCTGATTCGTTGAGCATTGGGTGTCCACAAACAGAGTTACTCCAGGCTCCTGGCCAAGTTTTCTTGGTGAGAGCTCGCTGCTGTATGAGGAGCTCTCCTTTTGAATTGAAGAGAAAGAGTGAGAAGCCACGATGGAGTGGCGTGGCATTGGTATGGACGGTAGCTTTGTCGGTGGTGCCGAGTGGCTGGTTGGCTTCATCAACAAGTACTACATGCTCTGCCTGGTTTTTCATGACACATATTATAGGGGATTTTTTCGTACGGTACTAACTCTCGACGTGGGCTACTCGCTACCGCTATAATGTGATGCATGGAACATACCGAACGGCGACGCCCGGAATCCTCATCAAATCGTAAGCCGCTGATTATCGCCTTGGCGGTTATCGTGGTTATTGGCTTGTTGTGGTTTTTGATCAGTCGAGCTCAGAACGGTGGCACAAAGTCGGGCTTGCAGAATAAGAATGCGCAGTCCGCCAATAAGGACAACAAGATCTTTTTGGCATGCGACGTGTTTGACATCGCGACCGCTGAGAAGTTGCTGGGCACTCAGCTGAAAGAGTCGGCTTCGACACTGAGCTCAGTTAACGCGGGCTCGACAGTGACCACTGGCTGTACGTATGCGAGTGAAGAGAAGAACGTCAATGAGGCTGTGAATGCTACGGTGCAAATTATTCGTTACGCTGATGAGAATGCTGCCAAGAGCGCCTATGCAAATACTAAGTCGCAGGCAGATAAGCTTCGCGAAGCGAATGACAAGAAGCCCGATGATAAGAAGGAAGACACTACCTCTGAAGATGTCAAAGATGTTGGCAACGAAGCTATTTATCTCGTGCGTAATGGTCAGCTGAATGCGATCTCCGGTCGCTACGTACTCAAAGTGAGTGTGAAAAAGGGCAAAGAGTATAACAAAGACCAGGCTGTGAAGGCCGCCCAGACAACCTTCGACAAGCTCTAGACTTTCTTCTTGAGACTGAGGTCTATATCATTTTTACGAATCGCGAGCATTT
>CAYSMD010000066.1:0-1789 GCA_964432055.1 uncultured Candidatus Saccharibacteria bacterium | reverse complement strand
GGAGGCCCAACCCCCGGGTCTCCGTGTACCTATGAGGAGCAACTGTGCTCAAAAACCCCCTACGGCGAGCTCTGCTCGTCTTCGCACTGGTCATCACTGTGACCGCCGCCACAACTGCCTGCCAGCCGCATGAGATCGCTCTCGCCCAGAGGATCGCACAACAGCGCGAAGCTGTGCAGATGCACCCGTTCCTGACCTGCGTTCGTCATCACGAATCCGATCGCGGTCCATTCCCTCACACCAACGGCTACGGCGAGAAGAACCCCTACAGCAGTGCGTCAGGAGCCTACCAGTTCCTCGACAGCACGTGGAGGGTTGTCGCTGCACGCGCCGGTCACAGCGACTACGCCTATTCGCCGGCACGCTATGCGCCCATCTGGGTGCAGGACGACGTCGCCTACGACACTGCCATCCGACGTGGTGAGCGCTATCACTGGAACGGCACCGGCTGCTAGCCAGCCACACCCTTCGCGGGAACCACCCCGGGTGGGAGGACTCAACACGAGTCTTCCCACCCGTTTTCTTTTATTTACCGGTCGCCTTCATTAGCTCATCTGCTGCAATCTTGACGATGCCATGTAATTGACGGAAGGCAGCCGCTATTTGTGGTGACTCTATCAGTACCCCTATCGTCTCCTCGGCATAGGAAATGATCGCCGTCTTGTCTCCATAGGTGTAGATATTGACCGGCTCATTGTAGGCAGAACGTGGCAACCAAGCCATCTCACGACCAAGACGTTGATCATTTTCCTGCGCATACTGCATCACATCTTCT
Source organism: uncultured Candidatus Saccharibacteria bacterium (assembly GCA_964432055.1). Classification (GTDB taxonomy): domain Bacteria; phylum Patescibacteriota; class Saccharimonadia; order CAILAD01. The sequence goes on along the minus strand of CAYSMD010000066.1, from coordinate 1,014 downwards.
TCTGCCGGCTCGATACCGTGCACGACCAGTCCGAGCTCGTGGCGTTTCTCGATAAATTGGTAGAGCTTCGGACCCAGCAAATTTTTGTCGCCATCTGAACGGATAAAATAAACGTCTTTGGCTGTCCGCAACTGATCACGATACATATCGAGAATACCCTCTTCACCTTCAAAATATCGCACGCCCGGGCGATTTTGATAGGTATAAAAATAATTTAACAATGCCGGCATACTCGCTTTGACCTGCTGTTCTGCCTGATGTACTTCTTTGCGCCGCTTTTCCATCAAGTATTCAAGGGCAATTGGGTTCTCTGCCTCATAGGCGAGCTTCTTGCCTTTTGCGCCACGCTTAACTAAGCCCATCTCTTCGAGTCGCTCCAATATCGTGTAAGCGTTCGTGCGAGATTCTTCAGTTGCTTCCGCGAGCTCTGGTGGTGTCATGAGTCCACCCTTGATCAGCGCCAAGTAAGTTTTGGCTTGCGATTCGCTCAAGCCAAGATTAATAAGAGTGGTTTCGTTCATTTTGTCGGCTCCATTCCGACATTTATCTTATCAAATTAACAGATATAAGTCAATATTTCGTAGTATTAATATTGACATATTTATACTATTATGACATAATGCATCAGGTCAAGGCAACCCGCCGAAGCCCGGGCTGAAAAACGCCCGCCCCGCACCCCACAAGGAGAGCACATGCCCACCACCATGCCCACCGACGAGATCCCCCCTGGGGTCTTCGACGACCGGGAGCTGCTCGACCCCGCCCTGCGCCTGCAGGACTGGGAGCACGAGCTGCGAGCGCGCGAGTCACGCCTGCGAGAGCAGGAACACCTCGCCGCCCAGCGCGAACTCCGGCTCATCAGCCGCGAGCGCACGCTGGCCTGGAAGGAAGCCCAACTCGCCGACGCACTGAACGTGACGCCACCGCGACAGAGCTTCCTCGCGAGCCGCTTCCTGAAGCTGGCCTAACCAGCCGGCTGGGCCGGGAGGGAGGCGCACTTAAGCGCCCCCTCCC
>CAYSMD010000065.1:0-1839 GCA_964432055.1 uncultured Candidatus Saccharibacteria bacterium | reverse complement strand
TCAGGGTTAAGTCGCTCCGGGAATACACGTATCCCTTCGCTCACTTCTTCTTTCCTTTTTTGCCTTTCGTATCGTCGTCGTTCGTCTTGCGCTTCCAGACGGTAATGAGGATGAGCCAAGCCGTCATGGCTGCGAGTAAGTAGATCTTATTGTTAACCGCGAGCGCCACAAGGTTGTACTTATCTAGGGCCTCGGTCGCTGCCGCTCGCGAGAGATAGCTATGAGTGTAGGCAATGAGGGTTGCGCTCGTCAGAAAGGCCAAAATAAAGCTTCTCAGACCAAACCTTCCACCGGTTGATACTGCTTTCCCGAGTGAAAGCCCAAGTGTGACGAAGGCCAAGATCCCGAGCATCACGAGAGAGGCATCGGGGCTCTGGCCGCTCAGTTTTTCGGTTATAAAGCCACCTAGCTGATCAGCAACGAAGAAACCCGCCAAGAGAGCGGTCGAGACTCGCTTGAGTCGGCCTTCACCAAATACGAAGGCCAGCACGAAAAATGCAGCCACAATTGCGAACACATACATATTCCCATCAATCGAGATTTGCCCAAATTGCATATGCTAGGAATTATACACTGCGCTCGTCTTTTCTGCTTATGATTGCCAGACAGTAGTCTAGATTATATACTGTGCTTCATCTCGTACCTCACACCAGAAAGTACCAGCCATGGACAGCATTCGCTTCACTTCAGCGTTCGAGCGTGGGCAGGGTCGTCACCTGGAGATGCATATCTATGTCTCCCAGGATGTACAGGATCTTCTCGAGAACACAGCTGAGCACAGTGGTCAGCACGGCACAGTAAACGACTACCTGCGGGGCTATTTCAGTCGCCATAGCAATGGCATTGTCATCGACGCCAGCTACGACCAGACGAGCAGAAAGTTCGTCCTTGTATTCCGTCGCCACATCCCACGCTTTTCAATCTCATCGGACAGCTTTGTCAGCGGTGCGATCCGGTGCTGTGGGCTGACGGTGCGCGCATGACCGCGCTCGGTATCGAACTGTCTGGCGCGATCTCTGAGAGTCCACTCTTCCGAAGAGACGGGGCTAGAGAGAGGCTCAGCATCTACACCTCGGCACCTCTCGTTGGGAGCATCGAGGCAATCGCCTGGCTTGCGGGGCCGCACATGTTCAAGCGCGAGGTCTGGCTCATCTCGACGCTGCCAGCTCATGAGCACGCCAACGCCCGTCTCTGGCTCGCACATCAGAACTTCTTCAATCGGACCAGCCTCGAGCGCTGGCGGCTGAAGTTCGTCGCGAACGACGCCGAAAAGCTGCGAGCGGTTCGCTCACTCAAGATCACGCACTTCATCGATCCTCGGCTCGATGGCTTGGTCGGCATGAGTACCATGCAGCACCGTTGCCTCCTTGACCTGACCGGCAAAGAGGAGCTGAAGCTCGACCGCATTCGAGATACCGCAACCGGCGCCACCATCCGCGTGATGCGTGACTGGGATGATGTGTTGCACTACATGATGCACGCCGTTCCCTAAAACCACAAACCTTACCGCCTTAGTACTTAAGGCGGTTTATTTATTGACTAATTAGCTATAGAGTTTTACAATAATAGCTCCGTACCTTCCCCAAAGGAGTATCGTGCCAAGCACACTGCCCCAGACACTGCCCCAGACGTGGTTCTGGGACGAGTTGCATCGTTGCAACACCCTTGAGATCAATCTTCGAGACTGGACAGAGACTCTCGCAGACGGCCACGACACGCTCGGAGCCAGCGAGCTCGAGCACTTCTTCGTCGATGCCTGCATGGTTGCAACCGTGCAGGCGGCGGACGTGAGACTGGATCTCGCCCGGGGCGTGATCCTCATCACGGTGCCGAACAGCC
>CAYSMD010000064.1:0-1903 GCA_964432055.1 uncultured Candidatus Saccharibacteria bacterium | reverse complement strand
ACTCGCTCTCCGTCATGCACGACCGCGTCTTGACACTGCCCGAACCCGACCAAGCGGACAAAGCTCCGCGAGGAGAACTACGTCACGCTGTCAGACGGGCGATCGCCAACCCGCGCATCCACGGTCTGCTGGAGCAGAACGGCCTCTACTGGCTGACCCAGCTCGCGCAGTTCACCGAGAGTGAGCTGCTGCACATCGAGCAATTCGGCCCTGCCAAGCTCAACCCAACGGGAGCCGCCATGCATGCCGCGGGTCTCGAATTCCTGGCGAAGCCCATCCCGCTGCGAGAGCGCAGCTACGACATCATCCCGGTCTGCATGCTGCGTCGCCTGGATGCTCATAAGCACTCGAACTGCCACGCTTTCGCCTCACGGATCATGGTCAAGCCTGATCTCATGGTGGGTGAGTTTGTTCAGATGCAAGAACAAGATGTCGCCCATCGTCTCGATGACTTCATCAGCTTGGATCCCAAGCTCGAGCCGAGCACAGACCTGATCATGCGCTTCGTCCGTTCCGTGCAAGCGCTCCTGGTGTAGCCTTCTCCAACGGCCAACCACACCCCTGCAGATACGCCGGGGTGTTTTTCTTTCACCTTGAATAAACCAGCATATTATTGTATTATACTAGCTTCGCACCTTCCCCGACCCAGACGGAGACAATCATGACCCGTGCCACAATCACCTTGCATCTCGATGGCCCCGATCTCGAAGTCGAGCGCGCTCAGCACTCCATCCTCCAGGCAGTTGCAGCCTGCACGGGCAATCCCCCCTTCGATCCCTTCGGTTCTTGCCAGGTCACTATCGAGCCATGTGACCCCACGACAGAGCCAATGTTGCCACGACTCAGTGGCGACTTCGTGTGCCCCGTGCCGACATACAAGTTCTCAGTCGAGCAGTACATCACAGATCGCAAGATCAGCATCAAGCTCATGCGCGAGGGCCTCTACTACCTGTCGCAGGTCAGCCAGTTCACGGCCACCGAGATCCTCGGTGTCAGTCACCTCGGGCCCGCCCGACGCAACTCGCTCATCAGTGTGATGGCCGACTATGACATCCAGCCGCTCCCAGAGCCACTGGAGCTGTCCCGTCGTGACTGGGCAGGCATGCCGGCAAGAGCCCTGAAACTGGTCTCCACGCACCACATCACCCAGGCGAAGGGCATCATGAGCCTCCTGCCGAGCAAGGTGCGTCTCGGCGAATTCGTTGGCTGGACACAAGCCAACGCACGTGGACAAGCTGCACACCTGGGTATCGCCGATGGCGAGACGCAGCTCATCGAAGCCGTGCTCGCCGTACGCGAAGTTCTGGGTCTGACCTGAAGCTCTTCAGGCAGATACCACAACACCCCGACCGTTAGGTCAGGGTGTTTTTCATTGCCTGATAACTCACCACACCCCATGAATCATTCATGGACTCTGGTGGGGTCCTCAAGACCCCAGAAGGGTCTTGAGGACCGAGAGAGACAACTGCCTCTCTCGGTAAAGGAGGACAGTGCGTCGGGTCGATAGGATTTCGCTCAAGCGAATTCCAAAAGATCCTCAGCACTGTCCGACGTGGAGCCGGGGGGAATCGAACCCCCGTCCAGGAGGTAAATCCTTACATCGATACGACTATTCCTGATATTTGAGCTTACGGCTGCTCAGGTGACAGGTCACCAGACCGAATCGTCTTTCCGAATCGTCAATCAGTCTTTTCTGATCGTCAGTCGTCTGTTCCGACCGTCATTCTCCGCTTCTGTTGCCAAGCTGCGGTGAAGTGGCTCCGTCCTTCTCGCATGTGCTGCGAGTGACAAATAATCGTGCTATCAGGCGGCGATTATTGTGGGTGCCCCGTTTTACGAGTCTGAGCAACTCGAGTCGCAAATGTAAGTCTTTAGTCCCCCTGTCGAAACCGATCGGCCCCAG
>CAYSMD010000063.1:0-1907 GCA_964432055.1 uncultured Candidatus Saccharibacteria bacterium | reverse complement strand
TACGCGTATCGGTCTGAATCTGATTGAGTTCGCCGTAGATGAACTGCTGTCTGAGTACTTGGAGTTCTCGGCTCGTCTCACGACGACGAGCCAGTCGATCTACTTGTTCTTTGAGTCGATCTCGCTCTGGAGCTATGTCTCTAGCCTCCTGGCGCAGGACACCAATCTGGGTCTCAGCCTGGCGCAACTTCACCATCGTTTGACTACGCTCTAGCTCAAAGGCGCGAATGCCACTCGCCTCCTCAAACAAGAGTTTGCGCTCGGCAGGACTAGCGATAATCAAACCTTCAACCATACCCTGGCCAATCACTGTGTAGCTCGAAGTACCAAACCCAGCCTGCGCCAGCAGCTTTGCGATATCACGGGCGAGCGCTTTGCGACCATTCAGACGATACTCGCTCTCCCCAGACCGATACAGTTTCCGGGAAATAATCAAACGCTCAGCGACTTTGTCGCCTTTGCCTTCGAGGGTAAGCGTCACCTCGGCCATTGAGGCGGCTGCCTTGACCTTCTCCATGCCGGCAAATATCAGATTGTCGGTACTAGCCGTGCGTAACGCCCGGCCAGCTCGCTCACCAAGTACCCACCGAATCGCTTCGGCGATATTACTCTTGCCGGAGCCGTTCGGTCCGACAATCGCCGAGACACCCGGCTCGAAATCGAGACGAGTACGATCTGCGAAAGACTTAAAGCCCGCAAGTTCGAGACGACGTAAATATAAACTCACCCTCTACACATAATCCTTACGTCTATTGTACGTGCGCCTGAAACTGGGGGCAAATTATGATTGCAATGCCTGCTCAAGACGGTGACGAGCGAATGCGAGAGCCGACTGGTCAACCTCATCCATCGAACCCGATAGCTCATCAATTCTTGCTAGTACCTGTTGTACGCTCTCTGCATCGCCAAGTACATATCGACTCTGACCATAACCATCGATCTCCTGCAAGCGCATATCAAAGCCCGATTCATCGATCGTAAAGCCTCGCGGCGCTTCTCCAGGTTGGAATTTGATGATATCGATTTCTCGCAAGGACCCCTCTTCTGGCATGCGCATTTTCCAGAGCTGATTACCAGAATTGGCCGGTAGTCGCTCCATAGTAACTGGGCCGGTGCGGAGCTCTTGTGGCTCAACTTCGATTTCTACAAGTGGCACATCGTGTTCTTGGGCAAACTCACGCAGCTGCTGATTTTTCACCGGATCACCTAGCTCAGCTCCATCAGGTGAGAATTTAATAAATACTCCGGCGAGCTTACCGCTGCGGATCGTGATTTGATTGTAACCCTCGGGACTAGTTGCAGATAACAGCTCTTCTGCATTCTGCTCGATAGGCTGAGAGATGAGATCATTCGAAGCAAAATCATGAGGGCGGGCGGCGATTACGTCATCTGGATTTACTGGCGGCTCGAGGATAAAGCCGTTATTACCTTCAAACGTCCATGAATGATCTTGGTCTATCAAGCTTGTATTGACCGGACGATCAGTGGTTGCAAACCCCGCCCCTTCGCCATCCAGCCAAGTGCCAATTTCTCGTGGATGAGCTTGCACTGCTGCAGTAACTAAGTACCTAAACTTTTCCCCCGCCTGGACACGACCGGCCTTAACCTCACTCAAGCCATCTACCACGCCGAGCCTTTGCTCACTATCATGTCGGATCTCTTGCAAGGTACTCCTCAGGTCTCCTGATTGTGCAGTCGAATCTGCCTGCAGAGCTTCAGCTTTCTTATCATCTTGCTCCCCTCCCGACATTATTACCCTTTCTTGGGCTTGTAGGCTTTAAGTGCCTCAGTGGCAGCGGCTTGCTGAGCATTCTGCTTGGAGTTACCCTGACCCTGACCGCAGAGGCGTGAACCAACGTAGACACCGATCGTGAAGGTCTTTTCGTGATCCGGACCCTCTTCGGCTA
>CAYSMD010000062.1:0-1986 GCA_964432055.1 uncultured Candidatus Saccharibacteria bacterium | reverse complement strand
ACATTCACCGTATCACCACGCGAGCAGTTAAGGGAGAAATCCACGAGGCCGTAGGGGTACGACTTACCAGCGTCCCCCTTTGCCAGCGACGACACATCTATTGACGCGACCGTGCCGTTTTCCGAGCAGCCACTCGTAACGAGGGTCTCCATAATTCCAGTGGAATCAATCTCAAAACTTGTAACAGTTGGCTGCAGTCGGTCGGCAGTACCATCATTATTACCATCACCATTGTTTGGTGCGGCATTCTCAACAGCATCGCTTGCCCCATCTGAGTCGAAGTCGGTTGCCGAACCAATTGATATGTTCTGAGCAAACTCGGAGGTGGAGCCAAACCCAGAAGAAGTTGTGCCATCGATGGCTGTGGTGGTAGCCGAGAGGGCTTTGTTTGTATAGTCGCCCGAAACGGTGAGCGTAATTGACTGACTCGTGCCATTAGCGGAACTAGACACAGCCCCTAGATATGCTTCACCTGGTCCAACTCCAAATATCGAACCCTCATTACTGGCAAAAAATTCAAGCCGGTACTCATCTGACGGGCTGCTCTCGGCATCTAGGTCATAAGTAATTGTAAGCTGATTGCCGACCTGCTGAGCGGTCTTGAGTATAGGCTTATTGATGTAGCCATTAGCACCGGTATCTGCATCGAAGCTATCATTTGGCGTTGGGCCCTGCTGAGCAAAATCTTCTGGATTAAAATCAGGCACTTGAGAAGTATCGATTTGCTCCATAAGATCAATACCCAAATTCGAACTACCAAATTTTGGCAGACTAAATACGCCCACCTCGTCTATGCTATTGCGTAAAATAGCATTTTTCGCGGGGTTCAAATAGAGCGGCCCCGCATTCACGACCTGTACCGACACGACAGTAATCGCCGTCCCGGTAACATTTCTGATTGTATTGCCTTGGTTTGGACTGACGCCGCCAATGAGATTCTCGCTGGCAGTAGCAGTCATGAGAACTCCAGCTCCATTGCTCAAAGCGGTATTCTTTTGACCAGTATAATCTGCGCCGACATAGTTTGACTGCACGATATTGTTGCTCGAAATGATGGTGAGATTTGCCGTTGCACCACCTGCAATTACATTCATTTGCCCACTCCCCGTTCCACCGACAATACTCTCATTTCCAGTCATGCCCATAGGTAAAAACGTACCCAGGTCAGTCACACCGTCCTTCCCAACGCCTACATAATTGCCATACACGACTGTCCCGACCGCGCCGACGTTGAGACCAAAAGTCTGGCCGTCATACCCACCGATGATATTCCTCTGCTGAGCCGACTGACCACCTACCTGGGTACCATTCCCAGAATTAACCTTCAGGCCAATCTTACTAACCGAATCAGGGGTCAGGCCATCCGGCAACACGCCAAGATAATTGCCGTATATTCCAAAATCATTATTATTGATCAGGATATTCTCTTCACTAAAACTATGCACTACAAGGCCCTGCACGATTGAACCAGATGAACCATCGGCTAAGTTTAAGCCGGTTGCCAGCCCACCATTGCCATTAATCTCAATTAGCAATGTACCGTTGAGAGGATTTGGACTAATTGCTGTATTCACCTCAGAACCGACTTGCGAGTAACCATCTATGGTGACGAGCTGGGTAATTTCTGGCAGCAAAGTGACAGGCTCAATAGTCTGTACGCCGCTACCCGCAATCGCGAAAGCAATAGTATCCATGTCGGCAGGGTTCGCGTTCGCATTCGCGTCGAGAATAGCCTGCCTGAGCGAGCCAGCGCCAGAGTCATCGGTACTCGTTACTGTAAATGTCGCTGGAGCGGCATGGGCACTGCCTACGAAAAACACACTCGCGAGCACCATCGCACCGAGTGAAAAGAGTATGTTTTTGTATATTTTGCTTGGAATAATCATCAATCCACTTATGTTGTAACTTTAACATAAGTGGATTGATTCAGCTAGTGCTGTGAGGCTGTTACAAACCGAGAGATTCGTTCAGCGCAGCTTGCGTTGG
>CAYSMD010000061.1:0-2035 GCA_964432055.1 uncultured Candidatus Saccharibacteria bacterium | reverse complement strand
GCTGGCTTGATCTTATCTGTATATCGGTAGAGAGCCAGACCAGTAAAATAGAACGTACCTGCAAACGTAGCTAGCAGCAAAACCTTGGCTGTGTCAGAAATCGAGCCATAGGTGGAGCCAACAAAGACGCCCGCGGCCACAATCAGGAAAAAAGCTCCTAAGTAGAGCAGTATATTGATGTTCTGCAGCGCCTTAAGCCCACGCTCAGCAAGCGGTTCACTAGGAGCAGCCGCCACCGCTGGCTGCGGAAGTACCTCCGGAGCTGGCTGGCGAACTTGCTGCGGTGCCACCTGGGACACTGGCCGCGGCGGTGCTGGCTGCTGAGGTGAGCGCCCCAGCAGATCCATCATGCCATGCCGTAAGCTCTGAGCGGCGCGCATCAGTACGTCTTTCTCCCCGGCAGATTTCACTCGACTCGCCATGTCCTCGAGCCGGAGTGCGCCGAATTCATCAACGACATATTTCTCACCCGCAACATGATTTGGCCCGGCCTGACTCTGGCTTTTTCGCCGGCTATAGCGCACTGCTACAACAATCGCGACTATAAACCAAATGAGAGGATTAAATAGTAGCGCCAGCAGGATTTCCACGTTTTTGACTCCGTTGTTACAAGCTAGTCTACGCCGAAATGACTCTAGGCGTCAAAAGGCTTATGCTTTGCGAGAGCGTGGCTTCTTGGACTTAGGCACTCGGAGCGGTTTGAGACCCATTTCTGGTGCTACCCAAGTCCCTCGCAGCTTATGCCACTGCTCGGCAATTGCTCTGGTTTGGTCGACTGCATGGAGGTTAATAATATCCGGCCGCACACGTACAAAGGCTTCGGGCTTCAGATGTTTCTCCTGGCGACTCGTGTGCTTCAGATGGATACGGTAGCCGCGGTCATCGAGTCGATCGAGCCACTTCCAGCCCGAGCGATCAATCGTGCGGTTGCCGGTCGGCCATATGTAGTTTGGAAGCGCGGCCTTCAGATATGGGCTGGCTCGTAAAATCTCATACCAGCGCTGGGCCCCATACACTGGAGTGGTAGTCATCAGGCGAAAAACAAGATCAGGCACATTCTCATACATAATGTCTTTCTCGAAGACCACGCCACGGGTCGTCACAAAGAGCCTCAGGCTATACTTGCCGGCTTTTTCGCGAGACGTCTCGATGAGTCGTAACCATGTGAAGATCTTCCACAGTAGGCCTTTGGCTACAAAGATTCTCCCTGGTGTCGTCATGACTACGAGGTCAATCCCGCTGTCATCATGCACATTGCCAATCGCTACACTATTAACGACACAGACTGCCTTCACGAATGGCAGAGCGCCCATCAGGCGGCCAACGCGACGAGCCTTACGCATGAGGAGCTCCTGACGCAGCTTCATGGCTGCTACGCCACCATACTGCACGCCGCTGAGACCATACTCATCCCCTACCATCTGCAAATCCCCGCTCACCACGAGATCCTGAGCAACCGACTGGATAGCGAGATGATTAGCCTTTACTGACAAGAGACTGATGAGTCGCTCATTCGACACCGGCACACGAAACACCGCAAAATATGCGACGAGATCGAGGATACCCTCTCGAATTGTGGCTTCTTTCAGATCAGCATTCATGCTGTCCATCATACCAGGGAATCAGGAGTGGCAAAAAAGCTTAAATATAAATGACGAAGGTCCGGTGCGCGTGTGCGCACCGGACCTGGGCGAGACCTGCGGCAGAACCGACAGGCAAACCAGTACTTCCCCGTTCAGATGACTCGGGTCACAGCGATGCCGCCATGCCGTCTTAGTCGGGTGATTGGACAGATGTCCAGTGGGTCTTGCCTCTCATACGGATCCCCTAGTAGCCATTGGCTAAAAAGTTCTCCACGTGGGCGCGATTCCCCGCTTCACTCCTCTAATCCTACTAGAGTTTTCGTGGTGTTGAAGGCGCCAGATAGGGCGGAGCTCTTCTTACTCCGAGGCCCGAAGGCCTAGTCCACTATCTGGCTACACGGTCTTGCGTTGACCCATTACTTTCCCCCCTCCTGGGATCATGTGCTCTGTAC
>CAYSMD010000060.1:0-2087 GCA_964432055.1 uncultured Candidatus Saccharibacteria bacterium | reverse complement strand
CGTGACGATTGTGCATAAACTTGCCTACTACGTTTTCCAGCGACTCGGCCAATCTCGCTAACACCGAATCTATAAGCGCCAAAAAAATTATACGAAAAAACTATCACCAAAATTAGTTAGTAGTAGTGGGTAGAGGGCGCCCCCATCGCCACGTTCCATCTGCCTGTTTATATTCAAAGCTACCAGCATACCAAAATTGAGGTCCGTCGCACGTTCTTTGCGCGGTACGCGCAACTGGTACTAATTCTGAGACGAGGCTATTTGCCACACTCATCTTGTATCGCCCATCATCTTGACGAGTCACAGCAATTCCAGTTGACGATAGCTCACCCCAACTTCCATCTTCACGCGTTCTCTGATTTGTATAATAGAAGCTACTGACCTGGCAGGCTTTTAGCATTTCAATTGCTTCTGCTTTGGAGATTTCTTGCTTAGCGAGCTCCACAACAGCCTGCTGTTGCTTCTGCTCTTCTTCTTGACGAGCTTTTTCTCTTATTTCATTAGTTCGACTCGGGGCTACTATAAATACATTAATTGCAAAAACAATGAATGAAATTCCGACTCTGACTGAGGTCATGAGCGAGAATGCGGAGAAAACGGGCCAAGCACCATGCGGTTTATTTGCGGCATTATACTGCGTTAGCTTTTGAACATTGATGACGGCCAGGATGCCAATACTGGGCACAAGCATAATAAAAACGGTCACAAAAAATATTCCGAAGCTAGGATTTTGCAGCTTATTCGCAAGAAAATATAACAACACGCATACCGTGATTCCAATTACTTGAAAAACCGCTAGTGAAAGTAACCTGCGTCGTGATTGAGAAGAATTTTCAGCTTGAGAAATCTGCTTATTGGGGAGCTGGCCATTCTCCGAATCCGGTAATTGAGTTGCTTCCTGTTTTTGCTCATTAGGCTGGATAAAAGAATTCTGGTCATTTATATCCATGTTCTTCATATAGTATCATAAGCTTCTTCTGAGCATCCCGCTCGCCCATACCGTCTGCTATGATAAGCCTATGACAAATCATACAATTACTATCCTCGGGACCGGTATTGTCGGCACCACCCTAGCCCACGGCCTCAAGCAAGCTGGCTATAGAGTTACGCTCGCAAATCGTAAAGGCACCAAAGTAGAAGGCTGGCATGGCAGTGTCGCACCCTACCAAGCAGCCACAGCTGGGGCTGACGTTATTATCCTCGCGGTTAAGGGGACAGCCGCCGAAGACGTCGTAACATCTTTGCGTAATGAGCTAAGCGGTAAAACCGTCATCGACACCACCAATCCAATTACCGACGACCCACCCGATGATGGCGTCCTGCAATATTTCACAGCCCAAAATGAATCCCTCATGGAGCGGCTGCAAATGATCGCGCCAGAAGCAAATTTTGTAAAAGCTCTCAATAGTGTCGGCAATGGAGTGATGGTGCAACCCAAGTTCACATCTGGCCCACCCACTATGTTTATATGTGGCGATAATGAAGCTGCCAAACAGCGAGCGTCGGAACTCCTCACAAAACTCGGCTGGGAATCATACGACATGGGTGGCGTAGAAGCAGCGCGAGCCATTGAGCCGCTGTGTATGCTCTGGTGCATTCCCGGCTTCCGCGACAACTCGTGGAACCATGCTTTCAAGCTTCTTAAGTAATGAATAACCCCAAATTTTCTTTTACGGCAAAAGTCTGGCAGTACCCCGGTCACGCCGCCTGGCACTTTGTCACACTCCCCCAAGAGCACGCCGATGAAATCAAAGTGATAGCAGCACCGTTCACCCGCGGATTCGGGTCCGTCCGTGTCGAGGGAAAGATCGGAAAAACCACTTGGAAAACGTCTATCTTTCCCGATGCAAAAAGTGGATCGTACTTCTTGCCAATCAAAAAAGCCGTACGCGATGCCTGCAATCTCTCGGCCGGCGACAAGGCGAGCATCGCCCTCACACTTATCGACCTCGCGTAGGGACTTTGCTATGCTACGATTATGTCATTTCAAGCCTATCTCGATAATGTTGAGCAGAAAACCGGCAAAACGCCGAATGATTTTCTCGCCTTAGCGCACGCAAAAGGTTTTAACTCAGATACGAAAGCAG
>CAYSMD010000059.1:334-2174 GCA_964432055.1 uncultured Candidatus Saccharibacteria bacterium | reverse complement strand
GAACGTGCGCGTACTATACGCTGGCGAACCAAGAGAACTAAATGTTTCGTAATCTGGAAACGCACGCTTCTTACCGGCTTCGAGTAAGAAGATTGCGCCATCGGGTCGTCGAACGAGATCCGTCATGGAACCACCGGCCAGAACATAATTCGCCAATGAGGATGGATAGACGGTTTCTTGACCACCCGCAAAGCCATGAAGCGCGAGCATCTGTGGAGTTCCGAAGGCCCATTTACGACCACTGTCGATCGCAAATACTGTCGCGTCTCCATCGAACCTCACAAGAGTGCTTAAGGCACCGCCATTCTCCATGCTCGACACGTAGCTCGCATCAACAACTTTTACCGGCACTCCCGTATATCCGTATGCCGCTAGAACGGTTTGCGAAGGAAAGAGATAATACGCGCCAGCGTACTCAAGATAAACCGCTCCACTCCCAGATATCGAGAATAGAGGTGAGCCGCTTACCGGACCAAACCAGCGCTCATAGAAGGTTACAAAATTATAACTACCTGAGTAATAGACAGGGTTACCGCTCGGATTGTACACATGGGGTGTGTAGCAATACATTGCAGCTGTGGCTCGGTTCGCGATACCGACTGTGGCATACGCCTGACCATTGGTGTGTGCGTAGAAGGTTACCTGTCGACCGGCAAAGAGACCCGTGCTATACAGCGAGGTTGTGTTGCGGCACGGATAGAGAATCGATGGATTTCCCCACACCGCCCCCGACGGACCCGTCCAGGTTCCATTATTGCCGCCTGCCCGCTCAAAGTTAAACTTGAGCTGCCAGCTACCATTTCGGACCTGGTTATAAAAACCAGCAAGTGAAGGGTCACAGAAGCCAGTGGTTGGACAGCCATAGCCCATGGCCGACCGAATATTCGAAGCCGTCGGGCTTGGATTAGTTATCAGTGACTGCTCCTTTTGCAGGGTCGACATAATAACCTGGGGGTTAATACCGAAATCAACAGATGCATCACGGATAATCTGCGCTGCTGATTGATTGACTTGCGGATCAACGTAGCCAGCTAGATAGCTGCCACGTGCCGCCAAAAAGGCCTGGATGCCGGCTTGGTCCATTGTATTGTGATTCACAAACTTTGAGTCATCAATAATATTGTTTGAGTCGTAGCCAGCTCGAGCCGGATGGGCTGCGAGGATAAGCCCTGCGGCAAACAGTACTGCCACAGCAGAAATGCGTGTGAAGATTCGCAATGAGGACCACATGATCATTGGAAGCTTACCTCCACTTTCGCATGCTTTTGCTCACGACCCTGTGTGTCGACAACAAAAACTTCTACAAAGCCACTACCAGCGACTCCAGTCGCAGCGAGAGTGCCAGAAAATCTATTATTCACCACCGCGAGATCCCCCTGCCCAACAAGGCCTCGATCGTCACTTTGGATACGATAGCTCACCGTCCGCACACTTGGGGCCGTACCTTCGAGCTTGGTGCCGGCCTTTACTGTCCCACCGGAGCTGGGCGATGTAATCACGATCGCCGTAGTCGATTCGGCGGCTGGCGTCTGGCCTGGTGGTGTCTGAATCGGCGAAGGAGTGGCTGTCTGATTGTCCTGAATACCGATACTCACCTCCTCAACATTGGTCTGCGGGCTGGTCGCGGCTACAGGATCATTGGTATTTGCCATCTTCCAAAAATACCCTACTCCCACAACGACTAATAGACCGACAATTGCGATGGCGATCAGGAGTGGCTTCTTTGAATTTTTCTTTATTGCTGGTCCGTAAGCCATAACCCCCCGAGATTATACAACTATTATACCATAAGAATTACAAGATTATCCCGCAATTATCCGCTTCAAAAAAGCAACTAAGC
>CAYSMD010000059.1:0-324 GCA_964432055.1 uncultured Candidatus Saccharibacteria bacterium | reverse complement strand
CCCCGTAGCCGCTCTTGGCTAATGGCTCAGCGAGGCGGTGCAATTCATCGGCGCTAATGAAGCCCTCTCGATAGGCTACCTCTTCGATGCAACCGAGCTTGAGCCCGGTGCGCTTCTCTATGACTTCGACATACTGCGCTGCATCTGCCATCGAGGCGAACGTACCTGTATCGAGCCATGCCGATCCGCGATCCATTATCTGCACCCGCAACCTCTTATTATTGAGATACACTTCATTGACGGCTGTAATCTCGAGCTCACCGCGATCGCTTGGCTGAATATTTTTCGCGATTTCCACGACATCATTATCATAAAAATACAGTC
>CAYSMD010000058.1:0-2426 GCA_964432055.1 uncultured Candidatus Saccharibacteria bacterium | reverse complement strand
TGTCACGGCGCATTTCAGACGAGGAGCTTACGCAAAAGTACCAGGCGGCCAAAGCTGTGGCTTGTCTGGCTGAGCTTGAGCCATTCGGCTTCACGCCGCTTGAAGCCAATCTTGCGGGTACGCCAGTGATTGCCCTTAAAGAAGGTGGCTACCGCGAGACCGTCGTCGAAGGTGAGACAGGATTATTTGTTGACCGGGATCCAGAGTCGGTAAAGGCGGCACTTAAAAATCTAGAAAAGCATACGTGGAGTCGAACGAAGCTTCAACGTCATGCTGAGCGGTGGAGTTGGGCTCGTACGGTCAAACAGTATGAGAAGGCATTGGAGGAGGTGGCACGTGGCTAAGCAGCTGACAGCGAGTGTCATTATTCCAAACTGGAATGGCATGAAGCTGCTCGGCCAGTGCCTTGACGCGCTTCGCCGACAGACGTTCAAGGATTTTGAAATAATTGTCGTAGAGAATGGCTCAACTGATGGGTCAGTGGAATTCGTCAAGAAAAGTTACCCGGAGGTCGTCTTGCTCGAGCAGGAGACCAACCTTGGCTTTGCGGGTGGCGTAAATGTTGGCCTACGTCATTCAAAAGCAAAGTATAAGATCTTACTGAATAATGACACGGCCGTAGATCCTGGGTGGCTGAAGGCGCTTGTTGATACCGCAGACAAGCACAACACGGCTTTTGCAGTTGTATCAAAGATCTTGGAAGCCAGCAAAGAGAAGCAGCCCAAGCAGTATAAGATTGACTCAACAGGTGATCAGTACTCTACATGGGGGATGCCTTTTCCGCGCGGTCGCGGGGAAGTAGACACGGGGCAATTCGATACCGGCGAGCAGGTCTTTGCGGCCTGCGGCGGATCAGTATTGTATCGGTCAAATTTGCTCGCGAAAGTTGGTCTCTTCGACGAAGACTTCTTTGCCTATTACGAGGATGTTGATATCTCATTTCGCGCGCGGCTTCTGGGCTACACGGTGCTCTATGAGCCGAAGAGCGTGGTGTATCATGCAATCGGTGCGACCTCAGGTGGTGGCCTCAAGCCGCTTACTCGCTTTCATAGCGTGAAGAACGCCCACTATCTGTATCTCAAAAATATGCCCGGTTGGCTTTTCTGGAAATATTTGCCGCAGTTTATCCTCGGCCAGGGCATGACTTTCCTGAGTTCGCTGAAGCATGGCTTAGTTTTAGCGCATCTCAAAGGACTACTCTGGGTTATTCTGTTCCTTCCGAAAAAGCTCGTTCAGCGTTGGCGCCTACAGCATCGACGAAAGACATCTTCTGCGGAGATTGCTCGGCTACTGTACAGGGGTTTGCCACCGCTCCAAAAGAAATTCTTCGCTAAGTTTAAAAAAGGTAGCTAGGTGCAAAAGATATTCCAGGACAAAAAAGTAGAGAACATATACTCGATGATCACATCGGGGGTGTTTTATGCTCTGATTTTTTCACTACCCTTTGAACGGATCCCATCTATCGATCTGGCGATTGGGTCGAGTTCACTCACGATCCGTTTAAGCAGTGTGCTCGCCATTGTGTTTATCGGCCTACTCGTGCCCTTACTTTGGAGCCGGCGAAAGATCGCTTTACAGATGCCATACATTGGCTTGTTGGTCTTTTTATTCGTGTATTTCTTATCGATGGGCTTATCGATAGACTTCTCGCGCTCAGCGATGGTGTTTGGCTTTACCGTTCTTACTATGCTCACGGCAGTTTCCGTTGCGCAGTACGTTACTCCCGGAAGGCTGCACATGATGAAGCAGATGCTGTATTGGGCGACTTGGATTGTAGTGATTTTTGGCTACTACCAATATTTTGGTGATCTACTCGGGCTTTCAACTGCCTGGACTGGCTTGCGAGCCGACTATACAAAAGTTGTGTTTGGATTTCCGCGGATCCAGTCCACCGGCTTAGAACCACTCTATTATGCAAACTTCCTACTGATTCCATTCTTTATCTTTGCGGCTGATTTTCTGAAGGGCAATAAGGAGCGTAAATTCTTACTTATCGCGATTGCTACGCAGGTGGCACTATCGGTGTCACGTGGTGCGTATGCTGGGGCAATCCTTGGGCTGGCTATCCTTCTTGTACTGGGTGTCAAAGCAAAGGTGAAGTGGCAACAGTTTGCGGGTCTTGGGGCGATGCTAATTCTATCGGTTGTGCTGGCGCTATTTATGACGACACTGGAATTTAAGAATGATAAGAATACGGGTACCACTGGCGAGAAGAAGACGGATGCGATTGTGGCGCAAGCGACCAACTTTGATACACAAGATGACCGAGATCGGAATCGTAGCTTAGCCGTCCAGGCGTTTTCAAGTGCGCCGATTTTTGGAATTGGCCCAGGTGGATTTGACCAGTACGCACGCGAGCAGGCACCCATCTATGTTGGCACCCCTGGAAGAATTATTGTGAATAATGAGCCGCTCGAGCTCTTAGC
>CAYSMD010000057.1:0-2453 GCA_964432055.1 uncultured Candidatus Saccharibacteria bacterium | reverse complement strand
TTTTTGAGCACAGTTGCTCCTCATAGGTACACGGAGACCCGGGGGTTGGGCCTCCTCGTGGGTGTCATCAGATTGTGAGCTGTCCTTACCACGCCTCGATGGTTTCTGCGGCGTGACTAAGCTCAAGGTCTCAGCTTCTCAGGTTTGCGTGCGCTTTGGGTATGAACCTCTGGCACTCCCTGGGGATCTCAGACTGGTTTGATAACTAGACTATATTAACATGAAAAATAACTCGTGACAAGCCTATCCATAATCACTCGCTTGAGTCGTAATTTGTGGAGGTATAAACATGGTTTAAAATTCTCCGCCTGGACCACAGTAATTCACAAGGTCCCAGTGGCACCAACCCCAACGTGGATGGTCGACAGCATCACGTAAGGCAAGGACGTTGAAATATGGGTCATTCCACGCGCCCTTGAGGAATAGGCGTTGCAAGGTGTTCGATAGCTGGGCACAGCCAGCATACTGACTTCCTGGGCGACGAGCGTTTGGATTGTTCGTAGATTCACGGAATACTACTTTCACAGCACGTGGGTAGTCGACGCGGTCTTGGAAGATATAGTCAACAGCTTCACGGCAGTTCGAAAGCTGTTTGTAAGGAGGCTGCAGGTAGGCGATGGGGTCTGGGGTCTGGAGGGCAGCGATTTTATCGGCCGCATCACGACAGTCGCCATAAGCACTGGTAGCGGCTGATGCTTGGGTACAGACCTGACGAACGCTCGTGACGTCGAGTGGTCCGGAGGCAGCAATGGTGTTACGTGGGGTTGGAAACGAAATCGCACTCACAACAAATGCTAGGGCAAGCGTAGCAGCTGTCGTCAGTGCGAATTGGGATTGCAGTACTTTTTTTGTGAGGTGTTTTGGCTTTTTCATATCTGTCGCTCAAGGTAACGACAGGTCCTATTCTAGCATAAGCGGCTCGAAAAATCAAGGGGTAGGGGAGAGCCAGGAATGGCTCGCGACATCTTCGAGGATTGAAGTGTAGAGGGCTTCATTTGGTGTCAGCCAACGGGGCTGAACCTGGTTTTCGATGACGGCTGGCTCGAGTGAAGCTGCAATGATGCGGTTACCTGAGAAGGTGAGGGAGAGGGCGGTTGACTGCTTGGTCTTCTCACTCCAGTTTTGGTCGAAGACGAAATTACCCAGTGAATACGCGATGAGACGGCCTTTGTACGATTCTACTCCTTGAGTCCAGTGTGGATGCGTACCGACTACGACATCGGCTCCTGCATCGATGGCGGCTTGCCCGAGTCGCCGCTGCTCGTCATTGGCTTGGTGGGTGTATTCGGTACCCCACTGAAACCATGGAATCACCACATCTGAGGCTTGCTTCGCCGTTTGGATAGCTGTTTGCACTTCGCTAACAGAAGATCGGGAGAGTGTGCCCCATGGTTTGAGCGGGATTCGAGATGCACCGGGAGACGCGGTTGTGGGATCGATGCTTCCCGGCACCGTGTTGAAACTGAGATGAGTGATTTTCAGCCCCTTCACTGTGGTCGTCCAGGAGATTGGTTCGTTCCTGCGCGCGACTCCAAAGTGGCCGATTCCAGCGCTGTCGAGTAGGGATAGCATCTCGGCGGTTTTTGTACCGCCACCATTCATTGCGTGATTATTGGCAAGATTCACGCCATCGATTCCAGCGAGGCGCAGGCCATCGATTGCTCGCGCTGGAGCAGTGAATCGCATCATTCCTGCTCCCTCGCCATAGATTTGGCCATCGGCGATGGTTGTTTCAAGATTGGTAACGGTGAGATCAGGCTTCGTGGTTCGTTCGGAGATCTTCTGGTACGGGTAGGTGTAGCCCGCGCGCTTGGAGATTGTGTAGACATCCCGTGCAGGAATGACGTCGCCGACTGCTAGGTAGGTCCAGGTCTTTGCTGGGTCAGAAAGCTCGAATGTTTTTGCTAAAGTGACCAAGAGACGCTCTTTATATCCCTGGGCGGCTACCGACTTGAGCTCGATGGCGTAGCGCTTGTTTGCCGGGATGAGCTGGCCGGTTTCGGCAAAATCGCTGTTTACTTGACCTGGGAGGCTGAGAGCCATGCTCGTATCGGATAGTCTTCCAAAGCTGATGTCGGCCGATTCCGTAGTAGAGTAGGTTGCGGTAGTGAATTGCGGATCAGCGCTCAGCGCCTGCTTGAGTGGACCGATAACTTCAGGGGGAAGTTGGGAGGCGTCGATTATGATCTGCTCAGAAGCTGAAGCTTGTTGGGCGTTTACTGGCGTGGCATTGTTTGTACGTAATGAGAGCCAAGTACCGATAGCACCACCAATAAAACAGATGGCAATCATGGTTGCGATGAGCCAGGCGCGGGGGAATTGTCGCGAGAGCGATGGTCCAAGGGCTGACTGCTTGTTCATAGTTAGTTACTCGGGAATGATCGGCGCATTTCGGCGCGCAGCTTGGCGGGATGATTTGTCGTGATGAAGTCGGCATGAGCTTTGAGCTCGGC
>CAYSMD010000056.1:0-2459 GCA_964432055.1 uncultured Candidatus Saccharibacteria bacterium | reverse complement strand
GCGGATTTGGTGCAGCCGAGGTATTCGCACTCGCGCCGGGCTGAGAGTAGCCATCGATCGTAGCTTTCTCGCTTATAGCAGGTAGGGCTGTCAGTGGTGTGATCGTCTTCACGCCGCCGCCAGCAATGTTAAATTCAATCACGTCCATATCTGATGGATTAGCGTTATCGTTGGCATCGATAATGGCCTGACGAAGACTGCCTGCTCCGGAGTCATTCGTGGTCGTCACGGTAAATGTAGCCGGAGCCGCTGCAGCATGTGGCGCTTGCACCACCATCAGAGCTGATAGCGCTGCAGTCACGACAAATAGAGAAAGAATCTTACGCATAGTTTGTTGTAATTATCTTATCATAAGCGAGTTTAATGACGCGTGGCGCGACGACGTAATTCAAACCCGCCGAGTCCGGCGGCAAATACCACAAGCACGAGCACTACAGTGCGCATCAAGTCTTCTCCGGTCTGCGCGAGCGACTGGGTTGTAGCCAAGCCAACTGGATCAACGATGACACCATTCTCAATGCCATCATCGTCGTACTGTCCGCCATCGGTTATGGAGTAGGTTGATACAAGTGCCGGGCTATCCCCCACTACCTGCGCAGATATCGTCGAACCAGAGACATCAGTATAGGTTTCAGAGTTTGGATTAAATTTCCGCAAGACAAATTCCGCAGGTTGATCATCAACAAAGACGTACTTCGTCACATTAACCGTATCTCCGAGCGAACAATTGAGCGAGAAATCAACCAGTCCATACGGGTAGGACTTGCCGGTATCACCCTTAGAAAGGGTAGACACATCAATCGATGCAACAGCGCCGTTTTCAGAACAACCAGACGTCACGAGCGTTTCATAGATGCCAGTTGAGTCAATCTCAAAACTCGTGACGGTTGGCTGTAAGCGGTCTACTATGCCATCATTATTGCCATCGCCACTATTTGGTGCGGCATTTTCTGCACTGTCTGCAGCGCCATCGGAATCAAAATCCGTTGCCGAGCCGATGGAGATGTTTTTCGAAAATTCACTGGTGGAACCAAAGCCAAAGGCAGCTGGTGCATCAATGGCCGTGGTGGTAGCTGATAGCGCCTTATTGGTATAGTCGCCGCTTACGGTCAGTGTTACGGTTTTACTGCTTCCATTCGTGATTGGCGTTGCGGCTCCAAGAAAAGTATTACCCGGTCCAGACCCAAAGATGGTAGATGCATCGCTCGCGAAGAACTCCACGCGGTAGGTGTTTGACGGACTATCGGCAGCGTCGAGGTCATACGTAATCGTCAGCTGGTTACCTATTTGTTGAGCAGTTTTTAAGACTGGCGTATTCATTAAGTTATTTGAGCCACTATCAGCGTCTCCAGCATCATTCGCCTGAGGTCCCATCTGCTCAAAAAGATCGGGGTCGCCATCGTTGTTATTGTCCTCGAAGAGCCCATGATTGATACCGAGGTTTGAATCACCAAAGTTTGGATAGCTGAAGCGTTGAATACGATCGATACTATTACCCAGAATTGAAATCTTTGAGGGGTAGAGAGTAAGACCATACGTTGTATTGCGTAGAGCCGTCGCCGAGACGCCCGCACCTTGAGTATCATGAATGATATTACCCTCGCCTGGCCCGGTGCCACCGACAAGGACCTCCGATGCCTGACCCATTGCCAATACTCCGAGACCTTGCGTTACCCCTGGAATATAGGAAAGATCTTTCGCAAGTCCGATGTAGTTGCCCTGCACGCGTGAACCAACATTCGTCCACCCGGGCACATACGTGGTGGAGGAAAACAGCTGTATGCTGAGCGTGTCATTACCAGTGATGAGATTACGATCCTCAGGATTCGGCCCGCCAATAATCGTAGTTTGGCAAAATGACTGTATCCCAGTGAGGGTGTTCCCTTGATCTAGCATACCCGTTGAATCCGTGCCGATGTAGTTGCCCTGAATAGTGATATCGCTACACCCTGGAACTGCTACTGAAATCCCAACTTGAAAGCGATTAATGATAAGTCCACGAATTGCCACGTTACTTACCGTGGAAGAGATGCCGCTATTAACAACGTTTTCACCATTAATCTCGATCAGCAAGGTACTATTCAGAGGATCACCCCAATCGGCAGTATTCTGGCTCGATCCAGGTTGCGAGTAGCCATTAATCGTCACTGCCTCGGTAAGATTTTGAAAAACGCTCATCGGAGTGATGGTATGAACTCCGCCACCGGGGATACTGAAGTTTATCGTGTCTGCACCGACGTTACCATTCGCTTCCATAATTGCTGCCCGGAGAGTACATTCAGCAGTTGTGGCAGTTTCGCATATGCCATCTGAGACATTATTATCTGCGGCGTCACCGGTCGAGTTCACAACAAACGTCGCCGGAGCAGCGTGCGCCATCTTTGGTAGTGCCAGCGAACCCAGCGCAATCAGCAGACTAGCAAATAGAATTGTACGTATTTGACGCTTCATACTCTCTA
>CAYSMD010000055.1:0-2526 GCA_964432055.1 uncultured Candidatus Saccharibacteria bacterium | reverse complement strand
TCCAGGTGTCGAGTGGTGGATTGGTATTATTATTTATAAAGTAGTTTGGTGTAGCGTTGCCGGCATTTACGGTTGTGCAGCTTGCAGCTCCAGTATCTGAGCAGTTTGAAATAGTAGCTGCGAATTCATCCAGATAGTTATTGGTGCTCGTTCCGCCACCTAGTCCGAATAGCCCGCCTGAACTTGATGGATTCGCGCCCATATCGGCAGCAGCAAAACTATTCTGCACTGTTCCGCTGAAAAATCCACCGAGCAGCCCGCCATAATATGAGCCAGCCCCATTGATATCCATACTGCTGTATACTCGCGAAACGACCGGAGTACCGCTGTTGAACGAGCCGACAACTCCACCAACATAAGATGAGCCACCATTGATTGTGCCGGCAGAATAACTGTCTGAAATTGTAATAGTACCAGTGCCATATCCTAAGATTCCGCCACCGTAGGAACCTGTTAAGCTAACAGTACCCTTATAAAAGCTACGCGAAATTGCAACTGAGCTATTCCATGCGCCCCCCACAATACCGCCGACATCACCATTGCCAGACACGGTATTGGTACTATCTGCACGAATGTTAGAGATTGTGCCGTCTATGGCCTGTCCAGTAAGCACTCCAACTACGCTAGCGCCAATAATTGAATTATTTGAGAGTTTGATGTTTTGCAATGTCGCGGTATTCATACTGGCAAATATTCCTTGGAAATTTTGGCTTGGGTTGTTGACTGTAACATTAGAGATTGTTTGCAAGTTGCCATCAAGACTGCCAGTAAATGGGTTGAATTCGTCGCCAATCGGGTTATAGCTTATACCCGTGCAGTTAATGTCATCTAAGAGTTCGTAATCTGCAGAAAGGTCGTTGGCGATTTCTTGTAATTGTGCACAGGTATAAATTTCGTATGGGTCGGATGGCGTACCAGCTCCAGTGCCCGAAAAAGCGTGTGCACTTGGAGAGATGACGATAGATACACCAAAAAGCATCACGCTTGTGGCGATAATTCTTGCAATAGGTATGTGTTTTACTCCGAACGCCAAGTGCCTGGCCTCACTATTTACACTTATGCTTTATCTTAGCGTAACTAAGATACGCTGTAAAATATGATTCATTGCCGAATTGGAATCTAGGTGGCACAGCTTACTCAGCTAGTCAGTGGGATTATAATAGTAGGTAGAGGAGGTGTGCCATGAAACTACCTAACACGTACACCAATCAGAACGAAACCGGGTGCTGTGCTGTGCCAAATACTAAAGACTGGGATGAGCAGGAGGTAACGCTTGAAGAGAAGCGGTTTATCCGAATGTATACCCGCAGCTTGTTCTTTGTGCCGCTGAATATGTCGAAAGTCATGACGCGAATTCAGGAACTTGCGAATACTGCTGGAGCTGAGATGCCACCACAAGACGGGATGATTTTGAGTCGAGACTTGAGTCCCTGGAAGGCCGAGCAACTCTATGCCGTGAGTAAGCCGGTGAAGGACGCGGATAACGTTACGCTGAGCGGAAAGTTTGTCACGAAGGTGTTTGAGGGGCAATATCAAGACGTAAAAAAATGGTACGACACTTTGCGAGAATATGTAGCGTCTCGCGGGGAGACTGCCAGCCAGGTCTACTTCTTTTATACGACGTGCCCGAAGTGCGCCAAGCATTATGGCAAGAATTACGTTATCGGGCTCGCGCAAATAAGCTAGCCGTCTGCGCGTGTAAGTATGAAAACCCCCGGCTCCGTTTTCAGGAAGCCGGGGGTATTGTGTTAGAACTGCTGCTGGAGCCAGCTGGCTCGAGCCGCGTACGCGCTTGGGATCAGATGAATACCGTCACCCTGTCCGCCATACCACTCGGGGTGTTCGCGGATGACTGCCTGCCAGTCGAGGACTGTCAGAGTGGGGATACTGCCGGCGAGCTCCCGAAGCAGCTGGTTGAACCTTTCGGCACAAGCCTTGATCGGGCCGTTCTCGCCTAGGGTGAGGAAGCTTGTGGGCTTACCTTCGGTCACGCTCAGGGTGGTGTAGATGCGCTCTTTGAGCTTGTCGTCACTGACTTCGCTTGCACAGTCATTTGTACCTAGCGCAATGACGAACGCATCGGTTGTCGGAGCTGAGCTTGCGACGAGTGGCTTAGCCACGCTTAGTGGCCGGCCGCCGAGTGCATCGACGTGCCACACCGTGTCAGCATCACTCGTGAGATGCCGCGCGGTCACCCGGCTCAGCGAGTCGCCGATCATGGTGATAGTGCGAGGCCGCTGGGCTTCCATCGGAGGCAACTGAGGCGTTTTCGAGCCGCCATAGGCTTGTAGCTCGGCTGCAGTCAAGCCGGTATCGCCTTCGGCGGGAGCGGCAGGGGTCTGCAGCTGGCTGACGAGGACGGCAACGAACGCGAGCATTACCATCCATCCAAACAGATTCTTGCTCATATCTGACCTTTCAAGGTAGGGGGTGGCTTGGCAAAGCGCAAACCTGACTACGTTACACTAATAGTAATATTTTGTCAATACCATCTTGAGTTACCAGCTGGCGATTTCTTCAAAAAAG
>CAYSMD010000054.1:0-2965 GCA_964432055.1 uncultured Candidatus Saccharibacteria bacterium | reverse complement strand
TCAAAAAAGTATTGACAAATAACAAAAACTAGTGTAACGTAGTACGGTTTACCCAAATCCAGAGTCTACCCCAAAAGGAGGTGATCTGGGTGAGCTGTACCTCAAAAATCACACGATGTGCCACGGCAGGCGTCATCATCTTGATGGCAAGTGCCCTTTACCAGACTGATGCAATGGCGATGACGCCACCAAACGCAGGTTGCGATGTGCAGCCAGCCGGAGTCATCTCGCCACCGATGGCTGAAGGGTTTCGATCCTTCTGGCCGCTCTACATCCAGATCGCCCAGAGCGAAGGAGTTGATCCAATCCTGATTGCACCGGTGCATTACCGGGAGCATTTCGGACTTGATAACCCAAGGAATGGTCAGGGAATCTTCCAGCTGTTTTCGCTTGTCGAAAGCGGTGAGATGAGCTTTCCGAGTACGGCAGGTGCTCCTGTCGCTGACGAAGAGTTTGTTCATCAGGGCAAGATTGCCGTCCAGTTTCTCAAGGCCAAGGTGAGTGCTGATTTTGGCACGAACCCCGAGGATGAGCTCGTGAAGCGTGCATATTACGGCTACAACGGTCGTAATCGTCTCTATGCTTCTCAAGCGCGTTCCGGTGAAGGGCCGTGGGATGGCTCACCCTATGTCATGAATACTCCTGGCGTGCGAGAGCTCGTCATGATGACACGTGATGGCGGTGGTGGACCGACTCGGCTTGATCCCCGACCGGGTGCGTGGCCAATCTACGAAGAGCTACGGCGGCAGTGCGCGGTTTCGGCTCCGCCTGTCGCTATCCCTGCTGAAGTTCAGGCCGCTGGTCTGGGCTTGGGTGGGCTCGTTGACCAGCCTGAAGCAGGAGGTAGTTCCATGAAGGAGTTTGTGGTTGCGTGGTCGCCCATGCAGTTTGGCCACGAGCGAGTGTTGTTGCTCATGGCAGCAATGTCGATACTCGCGTTTGCATACTTCATCCGCTTGGGCGCCTGGAAGATGTGGGTTGGCTGGTTGTTCCTAGGAACGTTGGCCAGCAGCGCATTGGCAGCTTTGCTCGTTGCCGACAAGCTCGGCAGTGGCTGGGAGATCGGTCAGATGTGGGCGAATCTCTCTGCGATCAGCAGTGCGTCTCTCGACTGGATCACTTATCAGCCACGAGTCGCCGTTGTGCAGGCAGCCCTCACCGGTGCAGTCATTCTGACGGCAGTCTATGTCGCGATTCGCTTCAAGGTGAGTGGCGGCACGGTATTTGCAGAGCTTGGCTCCACCCTCTCTTCCTTCGGGTCGAGTGTGTGGCGGCTGATTCGTCGCGTCATGGGATGGCGACTTCTGTGGATCATGGTGGTAAGCACCATCTGCCTGATGGTCGCGGCGACGCGACTGACCACACCAGTATGGATGTATGGATCACTCATCTTCGCGATGTTGGGATTTGCTTCATTCGGCTGGGTCAACAAGAAGTCAGTCACTGTGACCAGCATCGTGTAGTATCGTACCCCCGGAGTAGGCATTTGTTTGCTCCGGGGGTTTTTCTATTTTTGAGCATTTGACCGGCTAGCATAAGCGTGTTAGATTGAACGTAATTCAATAAAAATAAAACAGGATACACGTATGGCTACAGTAAAGAATACCAAGCGCAAATCGCCGGCTCGTAAGAAGGCGGCGGCTCGTGTTTCGCCTCGTTCAATTGCGAAGACACCAAAGCTAAGCTGGGGAGTGGTAGGTATCGTTGCTGGCTTACTTATTTTGGGTGGTTTGCTCTACGTATTCCTGACCCGCGCAGCGACACCGGCAGACTACACTTCTGCTGGAGCTGCCACAAAAGGACTCGACTCTACCGGTAAAACTCTGCCATCATTTGATTACCCAGTTCCTACGACTGGTCGGGTGGTATATATGGCTCCAGCCGATCGTGGCGGTAATGACGCCAATGATGGCTTGGCTTTAGAGAGGCCTGTGGAGTCAATCACGAGAGCCTACAATCAGCTCAAAAGTGGTGGTAATACTACAGGAACGATTGTATTACGAGGAGGAGAATACAGGAGCTGGTACTCTACAGATGGCAAAATCGCTGCCTTTATGTCTGGTAATATCACTTTTCAGGCATACAGGACTGAAAAGCCCTGGTTTGTCGGTACTGATCCAGTAAAAGATGGTTGGACTCAAGCTTCAACTGGTGTATGGAAGCGAACTTGGTCTACGCCAAACTTTTGCACAAATCATGAGAATGCTGCGTCGGGTCAGAATTATCGTACTAAAGTTCCTCGCCTAGACGGTGCTTTGGTTTCCCCGATTACGGTCGGAACGAGCGACAAAGTAAAACCTTATTCTGCACAATCAGGCATATCGATGAGTGCCCCACGCGTTTGTGCGCACCCAGATAACTACTATTCTCGTACTGATCAGGCTTTTGATATTGATAGCGATCCGCAACTTGCGGTGGTGAATGGTACCCAGATTCCGCAGAAGAAAACTCTCGCCGAGCTCTCTACAAACCCAAATAGTTTCTACTATGACTGGGATACTGAAACGATATATGTGAATAAAGACCCAAATGCAAATAATGTAGAGCTTTCAAAGAGAAAAGAAATTGCCGTATTTGCAGGCGCCACAACATTCCAGTGGAAAGGAATTGGTGTAAAATATTTCGCTTCAAGCCCACTTCGCCCAATCATTTATGCCGGACTTGGTGGCGCTCAGAACCCTAATGGTGGTGAACTAATCGTAGAAAATAGTGTGTTTTCTGAAAACGCTGCAGGCACGATTGGTATCTCCGGACCCAAACTTCGGTCTGCGATTAGGACAAGCGTTTTTGCGAATAATGGCTACAGTGGTTTTGGTGCGAATGGATTTGCTTCAAGCAATCAAGGTGCACCTAATGCACTGCTTATTGACGGTAGTATCTTTAACAATAACAACAAGGCTAATTTGGACGTTGCTTGCGGAGGATCATGTGGTGCAGCGGCAGTGAAGCTCAATAACATGACCGG
>CAYSMD010000053.1:0-3197 GCA_964432055.1 uncultured Candidatus Saccharibacteria bacterium | reverse complement strand
CCAACGTAGACACCGATCGTGAAGGTCTTTTCGTGATCCGGACCCTCTTCGGCTAGCAGCTGATAGTGCGGCGTTACGCCCTCTTTCTCCTGAGCAAGCTCCTGGAATCGACTCTTGGCATCAATATACGTACCGGCTTCGAGGATAGAAGTCAGCTGCGAGATGATATGGTCAGCGATAAACTTGGCTGCGGCGTCATAGCCATGATCCAGATAGATCGCGCCAATGATCGCTTCAATCATATTGGCCTGGAGCGCTTGTCGAGTCCGTCCGCCGGACTTGGCCTCGCCACGGCTCATCATGAGATATTGCCCGAGCTCCAAACGCTCAGCGACCTCAGCCAGACTCTCGGTTTTTACGAGGGCACTCCGCCACGCCGTCATCTCTCCTTCTTGGTTATCAAAATTTCGGAACAGATAGTCGGTCACAACGAGCTCGAGAACGGCATCACCAAGAAATTCCAGACGTTCATTGTGATTAATCTGGTGCTTCTTGTGTTCATTCAGATAGCTGCGATGAGTAAAAGCTTCGCGGTAGAGTTCGTCATTTTTAAACTCTACATCGAGGATCTTTTCGAGGGCAGCTTTGTCGCGTAATTCGATACTCATACTAGTTGTCGTTCCTTTATTATAGCAACCGATCGCGCCATCAGACCTTTCAAGTCCTTGTATTCAAGTACTTGTTGCGCAGTCTCGGCGGCAAACCAACGGGCACCGACGATACCTTCCGATTCTTCAACAACGACTGGCTCATCCGGGTCGATCGCCTCGATCAGGAATATAAATGTTGTCATGAAAATCAGTCGGCCTTCGAAACGATAGAAGAAATGAACCTTATCTAGCTTCTCCAAGATACGAGTGTTATGGAGACCAGTTTCTTCGCCAATCTCACGCACAGCGGTTTGTTCGAGCGTCTCACCGGCTTCGACATGACCTTTGGGCACACTCCAGCGACCCTTGAGGTCTTCGATTAGGAGAAATTCTACCTTGCCATCAACAATGCGAAACACTACGCCGCCAGCCGAATACTCTCGCACGGCGCGAGCCGGCTTGCGGACATCTTTGAGCGACACATTCGTCGGTACAGCACCACGGCGGTGCTGCTGACTAGTGCGATTATTCCTGCGGCGCTTTGACTTCGACGGTGTCGTCGGTGCTGTCGTCGGCTGAGCTGCTGGCTGGCTCGTGGTCTGGGTGGTCGTCGCGAGCGGGTTCGCTGGCTTCCGGTGCCTCGACCGACGTCGGCCGTTGTGCAGGCGCTTTGGTCTTCGATTTGGCGTCTGACTTGAGCTTGTCGTCGGCTGGGCCGGACTGCTCTCGCTGGACTTTGTGGTCTTCTGTTGGGTCATAAAACTCGCTTTGTCGATAAATGGTACCTAGCACACCGTTGATGAAACGGCTTGAGTTCTCGCCGCCAAAGCTCTTCGCTAGCTCGACCGCCTCGTTGATAACAACCTTCGGCGGGACTTCGCGTTTAATCATGAGCTCGTAGACAGCAAGTCGTAAGATCGATAGATCCATTTTGGCGATCTGTTCGAGAGGCCACTCGGGCGCAGCCGGAGCAATAAGCTCGTCGGCTTTCGCAAGCTGCTTCAGCGTACCATTCACGAGATCGCGTACAAACGCATCGTCCCCCAGGGAATCCTGGTAGACAGCAATATTGCGTTCGAGAATCTCGGCTGGATCGGACGTCAAACCTTCTACATCGGCACGAGTGCGAAACTCATGCTCGTAGAGGGTTTGGAGTGCCACGACGCGGGCAAGATGGCGATTGGATGACATTGGTGCTGTAAAAGTGGGCTATCGACCTTTAATGTGCTTATGTTCTAGTTTAGCGTGTTCCGGCGATTCTGGCGAGGCCTTTTTGGGCGGCTCGATAGAGACGGCGTGGAACGACCTGACCACTGGTTGGTTCAGTTACGAGGTCAGTTGCCTTGAGGGCATCATGACTACGGCGCTGGCCTTTGGTGGCTTTGGAGGTACGCTTTTTTGGTACTGCCATTTATTCGGTACTCCTTATATTTGAAAGTTTGTTGGTGTAACACTCACGCGCGCATGCATGAGAGAATATTCTCTTCTGACAGTGGGTCGATCAATACTCGCCTAAGGTAAGTATCTAGATCGCGCTCCCCTGAATGCATGACGCATGTTCGACGATTACTTTAGCAGATTTTTTGCTGTTTCGCAAGGTGTAGGCCGACTTTTGTCGCAGCTTCGTCAGCAGGGATTGACATTTTTAGTATTTTGCGGTATTATCACGCACGTACCTTACACCCGGCACAGAAGGAGAACAACCAGTGCCCACTGATTCCACCACCGACTCCAAGTCGCAGATGCATCACGTCAGCCTGTCGATCATCGATCAGGGCAGCACCGCCGGCGAACGGCTCGATTCCTTCCTGAAGGGACTCGGGACGCTCATCGACGGCGTCGAGGTGACCATCTCGGTCATGGCCGCCACCGATCACTTCATGATCGATGGCACGTTCAGCCACACATCGACCCAGGAGCCCAGCGTCGCTGACCAGGTTCGCACCGAGCTCGGTCTCAGCACCGATCCCGCACCGGATCTCCCGGCTGCTCCCGAGCAGCCGGCACCCACCGATCCCCTCCCGGATCCGATGAACGTCGGCGACAGCGGGGCACCAAACCCGCTCGCCACAGTCACCATCGAGAGCCTGCTCTGCGTCAAGGCCCCTCGCATGGGCCAGACCGAGCGCAACCGCCGGATCCGACTACAGCGTGCTCTCGAGAGGGCCGGCATCGTCAACGCCCTCCAGCTCACCGGCAAGACCGCCGAGGAGCTGCTGAAGATCAGCAACGTCGGACCCGCCAGCGTCGACCTCATCGAGGAGAAGCTGGCCAGTCGAGACCTCTCCCTGAGGCCCAGCTGACTTGATGGAGTCCTTCCCGCTCACCCCTTTACCGGGGTGAGCGTTTTCTTTTTACTCTTGAAATTTACGGCAAAATATTATATTCTACCGCCAGCACCTACTCATCTCTCTAGGAGAAGCCCGTGGCAACCACAAAGATGCATCTGGAGTTCGTCGGCCCCGATGACCTCACCGAAGACTTGGCGCAAGCCATCACCAAGCGAGTTCAGGAGCTCTTCGGCAGCTCGAACTACAGCGGCATCGAGTCGCACTCGCTCTCCGTCATGCACGACCGCGTCTTGACACTGCCCGAACCCGACCAAGC
>CAYSMD010000052.1:0-3216 GCA_964432055.1 uncultured Candidatus Saccharibacteria bacterium | reverse complement strand
CTGAGGTGCAAGTGCCTTACGGCGGTCCGCGTGCCAACGTTCCCCTTTCGGTTTACGAGTCGGTCGCAGAGAGCGCACTGCCAGGGGCAGCGCGCACGGCAGTGAGGTAGGATTACTCCCCCGGCCACTGGCGATAAGAAGTATCCTATCATATATTGACATTTGTGTCAATATATTATGACAGTTCGGTAATGGCTTGTCGGAGCTGCTTATAAGCTGTCGAGAGGGCTGTCTTTGTGCGAGCTTCGATATTCAGCCTCACGAGTGGCTCCGTGTTGCTCGCCCGCACGCTCGCTCGCCAATCTGACGTCCGAAGCGAGAGTCCATCTATGCTCGAGGACTCTACTCCAGGGAACTTGCTCGCCAGCGAGCGCAAGATCCTTTGCGGATCTGTCGCCTGCAGGTTTTCTTCCGGGATCGAATGATATTTACGATATGGACGCAGCAGCTCCGAGAGAGGCTTGCCGGCTTCGCTCATGATGCCCAACACCACGACCGCCGTAATCAGCGCCGAATCACAGAAGAAATTGTCCCGGTAGAAGAAGTGTCCTGAGGCCTCACAGCCGAAGAGCGCATTGGCAGTGCGCATCTTTTCTTGAATAAAACTACGTCCGACACGAGTCGTCAGTACTTCGCCACCGAGTGAACTAACAACCTCGGTGAGCACATCACCGACCACCACGCTTTGCACCACGGTACTCTTCGGGTTTTCGAGTAGAAGCGTGTCGGCGATAAGTGCACCGAGCTCCGTGGCATTCACAAATTCACCCTTCTCATCTACAAAGAAGCAGCGATCACCATCACCATCGAACGCGATGCCGCAATCGAGAGCATTGCGGGTGACGAGTGTCGCCAAATCATCGGTCACACCTGGCAGAATTGGATTGGCTGGATGATTCGGAAATGTGCCATCGAGCTCCATATAGAGTCCAGAAATCTCCAGGCTCGTGAGCTCCTGCAGCTTCGGAATTGGTACCGAGCCCATACCATTACCTGCATCGACCCCAACCTTGAGCGGCTTTATCTCGCCGCCAGCAAAGCGCAGCGCATGCTCCACCCAGTCGGTCAAAATATTTTTTTCAAGTTTCTTACCCGGTTCATCTGCCTTCTTGAAGCTACCTTGCGCTACGGCTGCTTGAATCTCCGGCAGCAGATAGCCTTCACTCAACTGCTTCACGCCAGCACCCGTCAGCTTGATGCCGTTATACTGCCCCGGATTGTGGCTCGCGGTAATCATCGCGGCTCCCGCCAGATCATAATGACCCACCGCAAAATAGCTCATGTCGCTCGTTACCATGCCAATGTCGAGCACTTCTCTCCCCTGCTCTACCAAGCCAGCGATAAACGCGTCGGCGAGATCAACCGAATCCGGCCGCATATCCCGACCAACCGCAATCGTGCCATCTGGCATACGGTCTGCAAAAGCCCGCGCCACGTCACGCGAGATATCGGTATTCAGCTCATCAGGCACCAGCCCACGAATATCGTAGGCCTTAAAGATGGCTTTCAGGTTTGCAGCACTCCCCTCACTCATGCGAAACATTATAGCTGATTTGATCAAGAAAAAGATATGAAAACACCTATTGACAATTATCCAACTCAGCATTAATATGTGTCTCACGTACCTTACTAGTACAATCAATCGCGCGGCAGAGACGGATCCAGAGAATCCGCCCGACACCCAGTGGGTCTGCTGCACGAATAGGAGCATTTTGTCTATAGTAAAATGTGGCAAAATGCTGTTCTCAGGGAAATGGCGGGCTGCACGACTGCTGCCTCTGGTATCGAGGGTTCCACCTCGAAGCGCCGTCAATGAGAACTATCACAAGTGCCTCTCCTGGGAGGGTACGCCAAGAAGTCCGCGGGGACCATTGGCGTACGGTTTTAACGGTGAGCCTTCAGACATGGTGCGACCGGCGGAAGCGCCCGGGGCAACCCACAATCCGTCTGGAGTAGTGTATCCACCCTACTTGCGAAACCACCCACCCGGCTGTCTGTCCGACCCAACAGGCTCAGCCCCGGGGCATACGCTCCAACGTTCCTCGGGGAAGATCGCTGACACAGTGTGCGCCCAGCCGCCGTGTCGACGAGCGCAGCTTCAGGCGTGAGCTGCGCTGCTCCAGGGCTCCACCCTCGCTACGGCGATGGTCTGCCTCCTCGGCGGCCCTGGAGCACATTCGCTGACGCGCGCCCAACTCCGCGTCACCGAGGCGTTGAGGGTCGGTCCCTCAACGTCGCACCGAGAGCCCCCTCCGCATGGGTC
Source organism: uncultured Candidatus Saccharibacteria bacterium (assembly GCA_964432055.1). GTDB lineage: Bacteria > Patescibacteriota > Saccharimonadia > CAILAD01. Next base: position 953 of record CAYSMD010000052.1, on the reverse strand, counting down.
ACTCTCGGTGCAAATCGCTTCATGACGAACTGTTGAGCTACTAAGCTCCACTTCTTCATGACAAGAGCGCCCCACCTAACTGGGTGCCCACAAAACCGCCCCTCAGGGGCTATTAGAACCACACAGGGTCACGCTGGAATCGTGACGTGCCCCAGTCTTCGGACTGGGGCCTCATGCTTTTTACTCACTCTCTACCAGAAGAGATTGCGTTTCACACGGGCATACAGCTTGTGAAACAGCGGCTCTGCCTTGCGCCAACGGGCATGCACTGAGGGCTTGAGTGGATACTCCCAGCAGCCAATAAACTGCGTGACCTCTTGATTAAAACCGGACTTAAATTGGTAAAGCCCATACATTGAATGCTCGGGTACCAACTGATCTTTCGGTGGTACAGCAACCATGTCGTACTCGGTTGCACCCTGCTCCTGGGCCCAGCGCATCGCCTCGTACTGCACTAGGTAAGGAGCCATGAGGTTGCGCTTGGCACCGGTACTACCACCTTCCTTATAGTAGGCTTTCCGACCAAAACAGAAGGCGTATTCGGCGGCAATTACCTCGTTTTCATGCACGGCGACGAAAAATTGACCCATACCAGCCTGCGCGAAGCCCTGCCAATACTCCCGAAATGCTTGCTTTGGCCGGAGATAAAAGCCCGCTCGCCCCTGAGTATCCCCCATGAGCTTATACATCAGATCCACCATCTCGTCGGTCGCCGCTCGCCGCTCAATCACTACGCCTTTCTTGCCGGCGAGTCGGATATTGTAGCGCGTCTTCTGCTTGAAGCTGGCGAGAAGATCTTCGTCGGACTTATCAATATCAACAATAATCGTCGCCCGAAACTGTAGGTCGTGCGGGCTCTTCACCCAGCCGGCTGGTTTTGGATTGAGCTCACCATCATAGAGTTCAGGCTCGATCATGAGCATAAATGCCTTCGGATCAACCTTGTGGACATA
>CAYSMD010000051.1:0-3303 GCA_964432055.1 uncultured Candidatus Saccharibacteria bacterium | reverse complement strand
GACATCCGCGACGAGAGCTCGGAGCGCGAGGGTAACCGCATCGTTATTGAGCTCAAGAAAGACGCGTATCCGCAGAAGATTCTCAACCAGCTCTACAAGTACACACCAATGCAGACGGCTTTCCATGTGAATATGCTGGCACTTGTTGACGGGATTCAGCCACGTGTCTTAAATCTCGAAATGGTGCTCCGGCATTTCCTCGATCATCGAAAGATCGTGGTTCGACGGCGTACTGAGTTTGAGCTCAAGAAAGCCGAAGCTCGTGCTCACATCTTAGCGGGTCTACTCAAAGCTCTTGATGAGATTGACGCCGTTATCACGACTATTCGCGAAAGCGAGACGCAAGATGAGGCTCGTGTTAACCTCATGGAGCGTTTCAAGCTCACTGAGTTGCAGGCGAATGCGATTCTGGCCATGCAGCTGCGAACACTCGCCGGCCTTGAGCGCAAGAAAATTCAAGACGAGTTTGATGAATTGCAGAAGCTGATTGCTGAGCTCAAGGAGATTCTTTCCAGCGAGGCCAACATCCTGAAGGTTATCCGGGAAGAACTCGAAGAAGTACGTGAAAAATATGGCGATGATCGTCGCACGAAGATTGAAAAACGCGCTTTGGGCAACTTCTCCGACGAAGACCTGGTGCCAAACGAAGATGTCATCATTACGATTACTCACGGCGGCTACGTGAAGCGTATGCCTTCAGATACCTACAAGAGTCAGGGGCGTGGCGGTAAGGGCATCATGGGGATGACGACGAAGGAGGAGGATGTTGTTGAGCATGTGCTCAAGACGCAGAATCACGATTGGGTGCTCTTTTTCACCTCGAAGGGTCGTGCGTTCCGAGTGAAGGTGTACGAAATTCCAGCAGCCAGCCGAACTGCCAAGGGTGTGTCGATTGTGAATATTCTCAATCTAGCCCCAGAGGAGAAAGTCACCTCAGCTATCACGATGACCAAAGATGAAGCAGCGCAATATTTGTTTATGGCAACACGTCAAGGCACCATCAAGAAGACGAAGCTCATTGATTTTGCGAATATCCGCTCGACAGGCATCATCGCCATCAAGCTCGATAGTGGCGACGAACTTGCTTGGGTGAAGAAGTGTAGTGAAGGGGATGATATTATTCTCTCAACCTCCAAAGCTCAAGCGCTCCGCTTCGGCCAAGAAGCTGCTCGCTCAATGGGCCGGGCTACCCGAGGAGTTCGGGGAGTGCGGCTGCGCCCAGGCGACCATGTGGTCGGCGTTGACGTGATTGGCAATGAAGAGGGTTTGATGCTCGTGACCTGCGCAAATGGCTACGGTAAGCTTACAAAGACTCAGCAGTTCACAAAGCACGCTCGCGGTGGAGTAGGCATTAAGGCCGGTGTTGTTACGACGAAGACAGGCGAAGTGATTGATGCTCGTGTCATCGGCTCCCGAGAAGATGACCTATTGATTATCTCGAAGCAGGGCCAGGTTATTCGGCTGCGTCTCAAAGATATCTCAGTAATTGGCCGTGCTACACAGGGTGTACGTATCATGAAGCTCAAAGATGGTGACTATGTAGCCTCGCTCGCCCTTATGGATGCCGCTGGTGATCCTGAGATTACCGAATAGTAGCAGTTTACTATCAGATTGATGTAAGATAGCGGTAAGGATACTACTTACGCTATGATTCATCGCACGATCCACAGTTTCAAAAAATTACCACATCGAGTGCGTACTCGCTTGAGTCACCATTTGGTTTCGCCCACAGTAATCGTGAAGGATCTTGGTATACAAGAGGGTGATGTTGTGCTTGAACTCGGTAATCCGGTTGGTTTTTTTGCCTCAGCTGCCATTCAGGCAGTAGGTAAGCCCGGTCGGGTCATTGTGGCTGGAGCGAATCATGATGCACTGAGTCGGATCGACTACATGAAGCGACATGACACATTCGAAACTACTCTCCTGGCGGATGTGCTGCTGGGCAAGGCGATGCCACATGCCAGTGTAGACTGGATCCTGCTCACAAATGTCCTCTCTTCTTCGCTGAACCCAGATCATTTTTGCTTATCGGTGGCACAGTACGCGAAGAAGCATGCTCGGGTTGCCCTGCTTGATTGGGAGGCGTTAAGTGGTGCGGGGCCGACCGCCGAGCGACGAGTTACAAAAGAAAAGGCCATCGCGCTCCTGCAGGCCTGTGGGATGGAATTTGAGAAGAAGCTTGCTACGCCGGGGTATCAATACGCTTTAGTTTTTAAGATTAAGCCAGTCTAAGGTACAATACAGAAAACAAGTTTGAGGTAAGGAACCATCATGATCACAGAATATCTCTACGTACCATTAATCGTTTTTGCCATCGCGCAGTGCATTAAGTTTCTCTTGGCAATGTTTCGCGGCGAATATCGCCCGAGCCTATTGTTTGCATCAGGCGGAATGCCAAGTGTACATTCTGCAACCGTTACATCGCTCGCTATGGTGGCTTTGATCGAAGGTGGAGTAGCCAGTCCGTTGTTTGGGGTAGCGGGAGTGTTTGCGGCAATTGTGATCTATGACAGCTTGGGTGTACGTCGGGCCGCTGGCGAGCAGGCGAAGGTGTTGAATGTCTTGATTAGTGACTTGTCATCATCTGGAGCAGTGAAGGTGCCTGGTAAATATGGTCATTTGCGAGAGGTATTGGGTCATCGACCGCTCGAAGTACTGATTGGTATGATTTTGGGTGTATTTCTCACAGGTGTCGTGATGGCCTCACAGGTTTTTGAGCAGGCGCCGTGGCTTTTGACCGTGCCGTCGAGCCTGGCACAGACTATAGAATTAGTCTTGGCAGGCTTCTTGCTCGTTACTAGTGTGATAGTTGTCGTTCTGTCGCGCCGGAAGAAGGCAACAAAACTCAGCCACTATCGACCATTCTTTCAGCAGATCGCGATCTCTAATGTTGTCATCGCAGTTGCCTTAGCATTGCTCGTGTTACTCCAGAAACAAGCCGTGCTAACCTATAGCACATGGTTGCTCGTGAGCCTTGTCCTGGTAGCTTTTCTGCTCTGGCATGCAGCCCTCTGGTATCTGTTACTCGTCGATGGCAAGCTTCGGATGCCGACTACCCCTGAACGAGACGCCAGGAAAGACCGGTGGCTCAAAAAGTCCAAGCGAACTCGTAAGTCAAAATAACAAAACTCTAAACATTCAAAAAACAAACTCCAATGTCCACTGAAAAACCCACACCACAACCTACCGAATCGCTGCCGTCGCCGGCCGAGACGGTCGCCGGCCAACTGCGTGCTCAGCAACAGCTGGACAGGGAAAGCACGAGCGGACAGGCGTCTGATAAAATTATTGACCATATGCTGA
>CAYSMD010000050.1:0-3432 GCA_964432055.1 uncultured Candidatus Saccharibacteria bacterium | reverse complement strand
ATCAAAGAGCTGTGTGCACCCGACGTCATCCAGGCCGAGCTGATCACATACTTCCTCTCACCAGAGGGTGCGGAGACCTTCCCGGACTTGGTCGAGCGCGGGAAGCGACTACTCAAAAAGCTCACGAGCCAGCACGCAGACGGCTCAATCCTGCTTGTCTCGCATGGTGATCTGGGGAAGATGATCTACGCGGCCTACTACAACGTACCGTGGCAGGACGTCTTACAGCAGTTTCATTTCGGTAATTCGGAGCTGATCTTGCTCAGCCCCGACTCACCAGCCGACGACGCACACGTGTTCACCATCGAACAGCACAATCATTAGAGCGATCGATGATTCATCACCAGAGTACAATCACGTATTCTGGTTTTTTAGTTTAAGCGCGAACGCGGCGGGTTGAGTGGGCGAGGGCTACGACGGCTGCGAGATAGATCGTGCCAGATACACAGGCGTGCCCGAGTGAGGTTGGGCTCGTCACGATAAGCAGTAGGCCACTCGCAAAGGTGGCGATTGCACTAACGGGTGCGAGTGTGTCGACGACACGATTACTGATAACGAGCCGGGCTCCATAACTGATGATGCTGATGAGTGCGATGGCGATGTGTAGTGCGAGCATGGTGATTCCTCTTATTCTTAGTTAGTCTAGCAAGCTCCTTACGCTAGCGCAAAGTGCTGAGCTCAGTCACAATAGAAGTATGACGAAAACACCATCACACGACGCTGTGCACTGGGATCTTGACCAGGTGCTTCCAGCCAAGGATTTCGATACTACTTTTGCGGCTATCGAATCTGAATTACCTCAGTTTGCCATTTGGCAGAAAAAACTCACACCTACGATGACAGAGGCTGATTTTGAATCATACTTTGACTGGTATTCGAAGCTGAGCGAGAAGATGACTCGGCTCTACTACCGGCCAAGCTTGGCTGAGTCGGTCGATGCCAAGTCGAGTGAGGCAAAGCGCATGAAAGCTCGCGCACAGGATCTCTCGATTCGGATTGCGGAGGTCGCTCGACCGCTCTCGATGTGGTTGAAAGGTAAGGCCGTGAAGGGCATGGAGACGCTTGATGACGCAAATGCCAAGCGACTGTTTGCGGCCGTAGACGGTATGGAATATCCGCTGACGTATGCTCGCGATTTGGCGCGACACACGCTGACCGAGGCCGAGGAGTCAATCATCTCGCATAAAGATGCCACAGGTACTAGTCCGCTCACCGACTTGCGTGACATGATCGAGACTGACTATAGCTTCGAGATGGACATCGATGGCAAGGTGGAAGCTTATGCGACGAGCGAGGAACTCAAGGCGCAGATATACTCACCGGACCCAAAGCGTCGCGAGGCCGTATATCGTGCGCTGTTTCGCCCCTATATCGCTGATAAGGACAAGTTCTTCCTGATCTATCAGTCTGTCGTAAAAGACTGGGCCTACGAGGCGAAATTACGTGGCTATTCGAGCCCAATCGGTATGCGTAACGCAGCTAATCAGGTTTCAGATAAGGCGATTGAGGCACTGATGCAGGTGTGCGAAGAGGAGCGTGGGATTTTTCATGAATTCTTCGCCTGGAAAGCCGAGCAGCTTGGCATGAATAAGTTACGTCGCTATGATCTTTACGCACCTTTGTCAGAGCTCAAGGGTACATATTCTTACGATGAGGCGGTGGCGATGGTGCTTGAGACATTCCAGAGTTTTTCGCCAGATTTTGCCGCCAAAGCTCAGCGTATTCTCGATGACCAGCACGTCGACTCCCATCCCGCACCTACCAAGCGCAGTGGTGCTTTTTGTGCTACGGTTGCGCCTCAGCTCGCTCCCTACGTGATGCTGAATTTTGCGGGCAAGAGTCGTGATATCTCCACATTAGCCCATGAGCTCGGGCATGGTGTTCACTCACTGTATGCAGACCATTTGCCGATTTCATCCCAGCAGGCCAACCTGCCGCTGGCTGAGACTGCCTCGACGTTCGGAGAGATGGTGCTCTTTGAGGCTATGCTCGCGAAGATCGAAGATCCGACCGAAAAGCACACCCTCATCGCTGAAAAACTGGCCGATAGCTATGCAACGATCAGTCGACAAAACTACTTTGTGAAGTTCGAAATCGCTGCCCATGACGCCATACCGAAGGGCGCTGGCGTGGATGATATCCAGAAGCTATGGCTTGACGGCCTGAAGGAGCAGTTTGGTAGTTCTGTCGAAGTGGATGACAGCTTCCAGTACGAATGGAGCTATATACCGCACATCGTTCACACGCCATTTTATTGCTATGCATACAATTTTGGGGAGCTACTGAGTCTATCTCTCTATGCGCGGTATAAGGCCGAGGGTAAGAGCTTCATTCCGAAAATCGAAGCGATTCTAGCAGCTGGCGGATCACGCGAGCCAAAACAGGTGCTCGCCGAAGTAGGCATTGATTATGAGGATGCTGAGTTTTGGCGCGGCGGCTTCGAAATTATCCGTGGTTGGCTCAAGGAGCTGCAGCGGTAGTTATGACAGACTCAAGCTTCGCCGTGGATCCAGATGAGCTCAAAAACCGTTTGAGCGAAGAAGAGTTTGAGGTGACACAGAAGGCTGCTACAGAAGCGCCGTTTTCCGGAAAGTATTGGGATGAGCATGCTGATGGGACCTACACCTGTAAAGTGTGTGGCCAAGTATTATTTGATAGTCAGCATAAGTTTGAGTCTGGGAGTGGCTGGCCGAGCTTTGATCGCGCAGTCCCCGGATCGGTAGAGATGCGCGAAGACACGAGCCACGGGATGATACGTACGGAAGTTGTGTGCTCGAAGTGTGGCGCGCACCTTGGCCACATGTTTGAGGATGGTCCTCAGGAGACGACAGGGCAGCGATTTTGCATTAATTCTGCCAGCTTAGAACTCAAAAAACGTCAGTAAATGGCTAATCCGGGGGCTACTAACCCCCGGATTAGCCCAGCTAGGAGGTAGAGCTGGGCAGGCCATCGACCGCAAGACACTTGTTCTTGTAACGATGGTCGTAGGTCACCTCCTCGCCATAACCGAATTCGTCGGGCAGGCTCAGGGCGAGCGCCTCCATCTCGCTCGCACACTCGGTTTCGACGGTGATGAGACCCGCCAGCTGACCCTGGTAGACGTCGACCTCCCAGATGCGCTCGTTGAGCTCCACTCGGTAGCGAAGTTTCTCCAGCCGGCGGGTGGTACTCGCGTGTAGCTGGTCGAAGACCCAGAGCGGAATCTCATCTTCCCACTCCTCGCGCACTAGTGAGCCATCCGACTTGGCGGTGATCCATGCCGTCGTACCATCCGTGCGAACGCGTAGTTCGCCTGGCGAGGTAACGAGGTAGGCTTGCGTGAGTCGCTGGGGCGTAACGCCACGTAGTACGCGACCTAGCACTTGGCTGACTCGCCACTTGCGCTCAATCTCGGACATTGCTTTCTCCTTCTGTTGGGGCGTGGTGGTGACC
>CAYSMD010000049.1:0-3449 GCA_964432055.1 uncultured Candidatus Saccharibacteria bacterium | reverse complement strand
CCTTTGATCTCTTTCTCGGTCATCTCCATAATCTTCTTCGTTGCGTCAGTTTTTTTGAGCTTGGCGATCTTGGCGAGATTATCTTCCTGCTTCTTGCGGATAGCCCTGAGTTCATCCTTTATGGCTTCAATTTCTTTCTCAGACTCCTTCAAGTGCTCGCTCTTGCGCTCGAGCTCAGAAAACTTCTCGTCCAAGCTCGTCTCACGCCTCGCGACGCGAGCTTCAGTTTCGGCGAGACGATCTCGCAGCTTCTTCTCCTCGGCTTTGGCCTCTTCAAGCGTCTTTACGGCCTGCTCCTTAGCTGCAATCGTAGTTTCCTTCGCCTTGGCCTTGGCATCGGCTACAATTTTCTTCGCCTCAGCATCGGCACCACGACCCTTGTTCTTATCAAGAGCGCTCTTCCCGGCCACACCAAGCACAACGCCAATCAGCGCCAATCCGATGGTAATTGGTTCCATATTCCACCTCTTTCTTTCCAGACCTACCGGACGGTGAGCTCTCGGCTAGGCGGTTAACATTCGTTCGTAACTACTTACTAAATAAACAGATTAACTGTGCACTTATATTGTTCGCCTTTTTGTTGGAGAGTGCAAGCGTGAGAAGTGGTCTGATGCGGCTAGGATTGCTATGATAGGCAGCATGAAGACAGGGCCAGAAGTACCAAACTGCTATTACCGGGTGAGCGTTAAGGCCCTCATTATAAATGATGAGGGTAAAATACTCGTCGTCAATGAACGCGGTACGGGATGGGATCTGCCTGGTGGTGGGCTCGATTGGGGTGAAGACACTTTAACTGCCCTAAAGAGAGAACTGCGCGAGGAACTCGGCTGTAGTGCGAAGATCGACGAGCAGCCCATCATGATTGCGCCATCAAACATTAATCCACTTAATCAGCACGTACTGTGGATCGTTTACCGTGCCGAAGTTGATCCAGCGCAAATTACGGCTACGGACGAAGTTCAAGACACACGCTTCATGACCCTCGACGAGTTTCAGGCCAATGAAGAAAAGTACGACTTCTTCGACTGGGAGAGTCCGATTGATTTCTGGTCTGAGCTTCAGGTCCTTATCGCACGATAAGGGTTATTTATGTAGGTATGGATATTTCTTATCCAGCTGCTCGGCAAGCCAAGGTCCAATATCATCACGCATAGCCTCAAAATCCGCTTCATCTTCAGCCGAGAATAGAGCCTGTTTCAATGCACGTCGCATTGCAGCCTCTTTCTCTGGATAGTGTCTGCTAAAAAGTTCGTAGCACGGGTAGAGATCCCGTGAATATGCCTGCTCATCCTCCATAACGAGCTCCATGCCAGCTCGCAAGATCTGCTTACCAGTCCATTTCGTTCTGTGTTTAAGAGTAATGTCTGGCTCGGTGAAATAATCTGGACGAATTTTTTCCTCAAACTTCCACCGCGCAATGAGCGCATCGCGACCAGGCTTCACTCGAGGAAGCCTGTCGGATATGTCCTCGCCAGCCGCGCAAGCCGAGAGGGTTTTAATAAGAAACGCCCGCACTTTGTGCTCGCCATTCATGACCGAATCCACCGAAGCTTTGCCAAAATCCACACCCATCACGAACGGATACTTCTCGCGAAGTTCGGCAGAAAATTCACGCTGCCATGACCAATCGATATCTTTCGGATCACCTTTGACGAGCACTAGTCCATCAATATCCGAGACCCCTTCTATAGCCGTTCCTCTCACAAGCGAGCCACGGATATACAGGCTATGCATCTCATCGCCGAGTTCTGCTCGGAATTTTTCCACCAATTCCTGAACTGGTTCATCCCATGGCTGAACAATATTCTCCATCGATGACTGGCTCACCAGAAAGCCTTCACTATCAGTATGGAGCACTTTACCAATCGGCATAATTCGCTGCTCGCTCAGATCCTTACTCATTTCAGTCATATCACTAGGAATTTCACTGCCAGTTTGCGATTCGGTCATAGTTGTCCCTTCGGCTTGGTGATGTTTGGTTCGCGATCGTAGGTTGGGACCACATACACTCCTGGCTTCGCACTCTTGAGATTCGAGAGACCATCGACGATCCAGTCATCACCCTGACCCGCCACTACTGATAGAGAATGAGAATATGCCATGGCATTCGCAACCGTGGCACCAATTCGTAAGCCAGTGAACGAACCTGCTCCAGAGTAGACGATAATTCCAGTCAGTCGATCCGAACTCGTGTCATTGTCGCGCAAAAATGTCTCGATAGTCGAAACCAGTGTCGCCGCGAGGGTGCGGTGAGCCAGCCACACATGGACAGCGATCTCGTGGCGTGCCGGGTCAAGCAGATGCAGCTCGGCCTCTGGCTTATCCGTGCGTACCGCGAGGATCATTGCACGCCCTCAAGACTCGGCCTAGCGGCTTCAAGCCTCTCTTTGGTGCCAGCCCCCGTGCCAGAGATATCATACCGCCGCGTATTTTCGTCAATAAAATGCGCCTCAACAATGAAGCGATCATCCCGCAAGCTTTCTCGAAAATGGTCTGCCCACTCTACGACCACGACGGCGTCGCCGGCCGCCAAAACCTCGCGCATTTCTTCTAAGAGAATCTCGTCCTCACCAAGGCGATAGAGGTCATAGTGTTCGAGCGTGCCTCCCGAAGGAATCTTGTACGAGCGCTGAATGTTGTACGTTGGACTCGTCACAGTCTGCTTGATGCCGAGGCCACGAGCTAGACCTTTGATGAACGTCGTTTTGCCACCACCCAGATCACCAACAAACTCAATCACGTCACCAAGCTGAATGACGCGCGCAAGCTCAGCGCCGAGCTGCAAGCTTTGCTCGGACCCTGTCGATCGCACTGATAATTTCTGGTCTGTACTCATATACTCCATATCCTACCGCGAATACCCCTAATCCGGCCACTAACCACACCCAAGGAATAGACTGTTCTGCCTCGCCAGGTTCACTAGATGTGCTGGCAGCATCCTTAGTAGCCGCTGCTGCTTTGGCAACTTTCGGGCTCTTTGACTTCGAGGCCGACTTGGCTTTTGTGGACTTTGCAGTGACTTTCTTTGCCTTAGAACTGGTGACTGCACTGTCTTCAACATCTACGGAAAGACGAGCGTTCGCTACACCTGGTGTTGGCCTGGTAAGCCAGCCCCATCCCTCGGGAGTAACGCCATATGATCGCCCCACCTTACTCGCACCATAATTTGGAGTTGTCATCACCACCTCGCCATCGGGTCGGACGAGGGAGATCGTATCACCGGAATTATTGAGCGAAAGCTTAGTGGTCGCCGAGTAAAGCACGATATAGCTATTCCCAGGAATACTGACGCCATCAAGCTTCGAGCTATGCCCGGCTTCATCAACAAGCTTCCAGCCATTGAGTAAGACCACAGCTCCGCCGGCGTTGTAGAGCTCAATATATTCATCTTTGCCATCCGAGAGAGGACTGGCAGGATCGGGAAGTAGCTCGGTGATCTCAATTTGCTG
>CAYSMD010000048.1:0-3609 GCA_964432055.1 uncultured Candidatus Saccharibacteria bacterium | reverse complement strand
CGGAGTTCGATAATGACGAAAGTGCGCAGAAATTTTTATTTCGAGCACTTTTAGGAGATTATATGTGTATTCTCCATGGGATCCCCAAGGAAAGCGCCCAAGCCAGTCTTGGGCTTTTTTCATGGTGAGATTTCGTGGCTTCGTCTAAGTGCTAACGATATCTGCCGGGTTTCGTTAGCTTGGTAATCGTTGAGGCTAGCTGTCCTGAGCTTACGGACTGGGCAAGCCAAAAAACTGCAACTGTAGCAGTCACCGTCCAATAAAAAGGCATGAGCCCTTGAATCTGTAGGAATATTTCTCCGGAGTCGGTGGTCACGTCGATGGTGCCAAGAGGTGAGGCTACGTAGCCATCAACCACGGCAGCGAGCTGCAAAAATGCTTGCAGACCCGACGCGTCATTGGCGATCTGAACGATGGTGTAGCGCCCAGGCTTTTCGTAGGCGTAGCTCACGGACGATTCACCTGCGGCTTCAATCTTCTGATTAGTCGCATCAGAATTGTCACCCCAATCAGACCTTAGGCTATAAGGGGCTTTTCCACCCGTAATTGTAAGTGGCCACGTAAACTGTTGCTTAGGCTTGAGGCCTCGAAAATTAAAAGGCGTTGTGAGAGTAAGCGGTGCTACTGGTGTTTCGGGGGGCTGTAGTGTCACTTCGGTTGTAGATTGTTGAGTTTTGACTGGACGATAGAACACGATAATGTCTGCTGAATCTGGACCAGCTTGATCGAGTGCATCGAAGTTTTTGGCTGAGAGCGTGTTGCTCCCCTCTACGAGATCAACGAAGATTTCGAACTTCCCTAAAGCATCGCAGAATGTACTACCCGCAAAGGTTTCATTTCGATATATTTTCACTATCGTGTCAGGGCTACAGCTGCCAGAAAGTCTCAAGGGTGTCTGTGTGGTAGCAGAGTTTGTTGCAGGCTCAAGGATGATAGCTGCTTGAGACGGAGCAGGACCGCTGACAGTCGCACTCACGCCAATCGATTCAGAAACGGTCTGCGTTGAAGCCCTAGCAACGGCTGTAGTGCCGAGCAGAATAATGCCGGTAATCGCCACAAGCAGTACTAATGCCGGGTACGAGGTCATCCCATGCGGCATATGGCGACCGGAGTGGTGATGGCGCGCTAGATGCAGCCTACGGCTTCGGTGATGGATTGGTTGTTTTTTTGTGGTTTTTTTCATGTTTTGCAGGATTTATTTTTTTTTGGGAGGTGAGCTCGACTGCGCTTTTCTAATAACACGCGCGTTATATCTCTTGAGCAGCCAGCGCAAGCCGAAGAAGATGATTACTGTCACGAGAAGGGTGGCTAGGATAAGTCTCCAGGGAATGAACCAGACGGTGGTCTCTGACTGTAGGACTTGCCCTTGCGTGCCATAGGCAAGCTCTAGCCGCGCCTTATACGGCCCGAAGAGCCAGGTCGTCTCTAGTGTTTGGTCAAAGCGCCGTGTAGAGCCGGGGAGGATATTGCGACCTTCTTGATTGACAGGTAGTTTCGCGGCGGATCGCCCGAAAACATCTTTGAGCTCGAGTGTACCGCTAGGCTTTACGTGTACAGACCCGTTGTTTGTGATTCTTTCAACGGCCTGCACGGGCGTTTGTTCAAACCACCAAGATTCGTTGCCGCTTTGCTCGAAGTAAAAGTTTTCGATCACGGCCGACTCTTTGATATCGCCCGCTACACGGGTCAAGATAAGCGTACCGACGCTCGCAGACAAAGCTACGCCTGTACCATCCAGCTCGGGCGCGATGCCAGAGAAACGGACGACGCCATAGTGTCCACCCGGCTCAGCATTAGCAGGGACATTTACAAACGCCTTTACGACTTTTGTCTCTTTAGATTTTAGGCGAACTCGTTCTGGCTTTTCGATCCATTTGCGCATCGAGTAGGTGCCATTGTCCTCATCCAAAAGGATGTCGGGTGTACCGGTGTCGTCTTTCGCAGTGAAATCATTGGCTTCACTGCTGAGGATGAGATCACCAGCTGTAACATTGGTGACAGATATATCAATGGTGTATCTTTTACCTGGCTCAGCATTGAGCTCGACGAGGACTGGCGAGACGGTGATGCCTTGTCCATTCGCTTCTGCGGCACGGGTGACAGGCGGAACGAATAGCCCACTCGCGAGGAATAGTAGTACAAAGAAACTAAAAATTATCTGGCGACTGAATCGCTGCATAGTAATAGTATACTGCATCGAAGCTGTTGATTAGAAATTGGCAGTAGCGATATAGGTGAACGTGGCTGAGTAAGAGCCAGGTTCGGTGACACCAGCAATATTTGCAATGTAGCCTATGGTGTAGGTGCTTGCATTAGCTGCAGCTGACTGCGAAACAATGGTGTTGCCAGTCACAAACTTATAAGAATCAACCGTGCCATATCCAGTGCCATACGTAAAACCAGTGGCACCAGTTGGTTCTGCACCGACGTTCGGAGTGGCATTATCTCTGAGGTTGATACCAAATTGTTCAGTTCCTTGCGAGGAAGTAGCGCCCGCTCCAGCTGTAATGGCATCGATGGTATTACCTCCAGATGTGAGTGTGGAGCCATTAATCGAGATTGTATACCCTGTAGCGGCATTAGTTGATGCAGCCATGACGGATGTGCCGCTGCCTGTGCTAGTTGAGGTGAGTGTGCCGAGCGCTACGCTGCTACCAGCTACAGTGCCGCAGTTTTGGCCAGTAATCGAGGTACCAGTACAGAATGTGAGTGTTTCGTCGACTGATGCGGTTACAGTAATCTGCTGGGCAGTGGAGAGGGCGACGGTTCCAGAGTCGATCGAGGTAGTCCAAGCTGCGTCAGAGTAGGTAGTGATGCGGGCATAGAAGGTGGTGTTGTTAGCGGTAGGGTTTACGACACCGCCCCAGACAATCGCGACGGCCCCGGATGGAGCGGTTGCGTTGGCGGCGTTTACAATACGTAGCTGGTTTGCTGTGGCGGCGTTGACCGTCCAGCCAGAGCCGGCGCCAAGTCCGGTTGGTTGGGAGCTAAGAGTAGATGATGATGCCGAAAAGCCAGTTGGAGCATTACACGTGCCGGAGGCGGCATCACAAAATTGCACTCCAACGGATTTTACTGCAGTAGCGGTCGGCAGAGCTGCTGTAGCTAGGCTGTACGTTACTCCAGTGGCGGCTCCTGCGGAGCTCGAAAGGGTAATTGATCGACCAGTGATTTGGGCAGCCTGCGCAATTTGCGGTGCACCGAGCGCAAAGACCGCAACAATAGTTGCGAGAAAAAGGCGACTGGCGATGAAAAATTGTTTTCTGTTTCGTATCAACATAGTAGTTATGGTAAAAACTAGTCATATCCTATCACGTGTCTCGAAGCATAAGCAAGTAGTATAATGAGAAATATGAGAATTATTCGGCATGCGCTGGGCGTAACCTTACTCTTACTCGGACTTACTTCGGTCGGCATTGCTCACGCTCAGCCATACGGCAAGGGTCTATGGGGGGTAAATGTACCTTATGGTAGCCAGACGAGTCTGACGATTGCTACGAATGGGAACGTAACAATTCCAATTACACCCGTGGATTCAGGCACGCTTGGCACTGGAACGAGCACGGTAACTATTACAAGTACTGATGTTGTTGGGTACAAGCTCTATAT
>CAYSMD010000047.1:0-3639 GCA_964432055.1 uncultured Candidatus Saccharibacteria bacterium | reverse complement strand
GAGATCGTGCGACTCATGGGCTCGATGAAGTTTCGTACCAGTTACTCACAAAACGTCTTGCAGCACTCGGTTGAGATGGCGCACCTCGCCGCCATGATTGCCGAAGAGGTTGGTGCCGATGTGCGCATCTCCCGACGTGCTGCGTATTTGCATGATCTCGGCAAGGCTGTTACGCACGAGATGGAGGGCAAGCATCACCATCTCACGCGTGTTCTTCTCGAAAAGTACGGTCTCGATGAGCCGACTATCCACGCTGCCGAAGCTCATCATGATGACATCGAAGCCACCACTCCCGAAGCCGTGATCGTGCGAGCCGTTGATGCGCTCTCAGCTGGTCGACCTGGTGCTCGTGGTGATTCTGTCGAAAACTTTGCCAAGCGGATGACCGACCTTGAGAATATCGCCAAGACGTTCCCAGGCCTCGAGAAGACGTATGCAATGTCGGCCGGACGTGAGATCCGAGTCTTCGTAAAGCCCGCTGAGATCGATGACCTTTCCGCGATCAAGTTGGCGCGTGACATCGCAAACAAAGTTGAAGCAACACTCAAGTATCCTGGCACAATCAAGGTGAACGTCATTCGCGAAACCCGCGCCGAGGAGTACGCGAAATGATTTCTCAGGCAACTCGCGACAAATTTAAATACCCTCACAGCCTCGTAAAGGAATTCGAGCATTGGGAAATTTATTTGCGACATAACCACGTGACGCTCGGTAGCTTGGTACTGATTTGTAAGTCGGGGGAGCCAAGCTTTCATGAGATATCAGAGGTGGCTTTTGCAGAATTGAAGCAAATCACCACAGAAATCGAAAAGACCCTGAAGACACTCTGGAAGTACGACAAAATCAACTACCTTATGTTGATGATGGGAGACCCAGAGGTACACTTTCATGTCATTCCCCGCTATCAGGAAGTCAGAAAGTTTGATGGCGTGAGCCTCGTGGATAAGGGCTGGCCTAAGACTCCAGACTTAGAGAACCCTTATGTGTTGAGCGATACGCAATTTCTGACTTTGCGGGACTATGTCGCTCAGAATTGGGTAGCGGCATGAAAGTTCTTTTCATTGGTGACGTTGTCGCTCGCATTGGCCGCCGGGCTGTGCAAAAACTCCTGCCGGATCTGCGTAACGAACTCGGTATCGACGTAGTCATAGCTCAGTCTGAGAATATGACGACCGGTAATGGTCTGACCATAAAGGCCGTGCGTGAGCTGATGGATGCGGGCGTCGATGCTTTCACGGGAGGGAATCATAGTTTCAAAAAGCCAGTGTTTTATTCGTACTTCGACGATCCATCTGTGCCCGTTCTACGGCCTGCAAATTACCCAGAAGACAAGCCTGGCCGTGGTTGGTTATTGCTCGATACACCGCACGGGAAATTCCTGCTCATCTCAATCGAAGGCTTGCGCTTTGGCGCTGATCAATCCGAGCTCGGTCATCCGCTGCACATTGCCGACGCAATCCTCGAAGCGCACGCTCACGAAGCTACCGCTGGCAGCTTGATCGATCTGCATGGTGATCTGACCAGTGAAAAGATAGCGAGTGGATATCATTTTGACGGTCGTGTTAGTGCGTCGGTTGGTACTCATACGCACGTTCAGACTGCCGACGAGCGCATACTACCAGGGGGAACCGCAGCAATCTCTGATGTCGGTATGACTGGCCCAGATGGTACAGTACTTGGCGTGAAAAAAGAGATCATTTTAGATCGTTGGCTTCATGACACACCACGCCGTCATGAGACACCGACGAGCGGCCCTGTGACGCTTCATGCTGTGCTTATCG
This sequence comes from uncultured Candidatus Saccharibacteria bacterium, assembly GCA_964432055.1. Classification (GTDB taxonomy): domain Bacteria; phylum Patescibacteriota; class Saccharimonadia; order CAILAD01. The sequence continues at coordinate 1,858 of CAYSMD010000047.1, read as the reverse complement.
ATATTGATACAGCCACGGGCAAGGCGCGGTCAATTGAACGAATCGCGCGACAGACGACAATCTAGCGGCATTCGCATTCGTGAGCACAAGCGGTATAATGTGAGCTAACTATGGCTCTCACTATCCAAAAACGCAAACCATCAGAAAACGTCTGTGACCTAGAAGACAAAGATGTTATCGATCAGCTGTTTAGAAATCCGCGCCGCCGGGTGGAGATTTTTCGCGAGATCGAGCCAGCTGACCAGGGGCGGGTTTTGCTCTGCCAGAGTCGACGTGTTCAGAAAACTATCTTGACGAAGCTCCATACTCACGAGCTGATCCCGATGCTTAACACCGTCGACCCAGATCAGGCGACCGACCTGATTCGCCAATTGCCGAAGATTCGGGCGAATCGCATCACGGTTCAGCTCTCGGACCAGATTCGCGAAAAGGTTGAATTCTTGCTGCGCTTCCATCCCAAGACAGCCGCCGGCATGATGGATGTAGACTACGTTTTAGTGCACCCTGAGGACACCTTTAAGGAAGTAGCTGCAGCAATTCGCGATCATGAGTCCAAGACCGGTCGACCACCCATCGTGCTGATATCTGATGGCGGTAAGCTGCTCGGTGAGCTACCGATCTATATCCTCGCTCTCAAGCCCTCTACCACTAAGGTCGGCACACTGGCACACCGACTGCCCGCGGTGGTGTACAACTCAGATGAGCGCGCAGTGGTGAACACGTTCTTGCGCAATCCACATCGCAAAGTTGTCGTACTTGATGAAGACAAGAGTGTGCTCGGCGTGATTCACTCCGACGATATTCTGGCGCTGCTCGACAAGCGCTCGGCTCGAGACCTCTTCCGATTTGCTGGCGTTTCGAATGAGGAAGATGCGCTCGATACGCCAATTATGAAGTTCAAGAATCGTTGGCTGTGGCTGGTGATCAACCTAGGTACTGCCTTCCTGGCGGCTTCGGTCGTGGGCATGTTCGAAGAAACCATCGCAGCATTCACGCTGCTCGCGGTCTATATGCCAATTGTTGCCGGCATGGGTGGTAACGCTGGGACGCAGACAATGGCCGTTGCAGTGCGTGGCATCGTTTTGAAGGAAGTTGATCTTAAGACAGGCTGGAAGTTTGTTGGTAGTGAAATCGTATCTGGTGCGATGAACGGAGCGGTCAACGGAATTATCGTTGGTTTAGTAGCGACGTTTTTCAATGGCTCGCCAATGCTGGGCTTGGTGCTGGCCATCGCGATGGTGGCAAACCTCGTGATCGCCGGACTATTTGGTGCGCTCATCCCGCTCATCATGAAGGCCCTCGGTAAAGACCCCGCAACCTCGGCGACGATCTTCATCACCACCTGTACGGACGTTGGCGGCTTCTTCGTCTTCCTGTCGCTCGCTAAGATGCTGCTGACCTAAAGGCGTTATACTAGAGGTATGGCACGGGTTGATACAGTTTTGATTACCGGGGCGAGCTCTGGCATTGGCCTTGAGATGGCGCATGTCTGGGCTCGCGAAGGCTACAACGTCGTTGGCATTGCGCTCGACGCCGATCGGCTTGATGCGGCTATGACTGGTCTCACTCATGAGTATGGTGTGAAGGCCTGGTCGCTTCCGCTTGATCTGACTCATGCAAATGCAGTCGATCGCATCGACACTTTCTTGAAGAAAGAAAAACTTACCATCCACACGCTGATTAATAATGCAGGCTTTGGTGTGTATGGAGATTTTGTCTCAACACGCTGGGAAGATGAGCAGGAGCTACTCGAGCTGAATGTGGTCCGGCTCACAGAGCTCACCAAGTATTTCGCTCGGGCGATGGCACGGCGGGGCAGTGGCGAGATCCTCAATGTTGCCTCGATCGCGGCATTTTT
>CAYSMD010000046.1:0-3969 GCA_964432055.1 uncultured Candidatus Saccharibacteria bacterium | reverse complement strand
GGTCTCCTCGTCGGAGGAGCGAGCACGAATTATCAGAGTTTCGCGGCTATCATCGCAGCAGCCGAAAGTAAACGCAAATAAGGAGCGAAAGTATGGCAAAGAAAACCTCTCGAGAAACAATGAGGCAGCGTTTACACCGGCTTGCCAGTAATCGTTCGATGCTATGGTTGGTGAGTACGTTTGTCTTCTTTAGTGCATTCCTGGCCGTATTGGTTCTATCTCAATTCCTGAAGTTTGATGTAGCTGTGAGGACCAGTCAAGCCCGCTATGAAGAGGTGTTGAATTCGGCAGTCAAGCCCGCGATAAACGATGATCTTCTGAGGGGCATTAAGGCGCAGGACTATGAATATTCACCTGTCGGGACCATTGAGACGACCGAACTGCGCTTGGCACCTGGATACTCGGCAGCCTATTATTCTGATGATGATCTCACAAGCTTCGAGCAGTCCGGCAAAGTACTTGTTCAGCGCTGTAAGTGGTCGGGCTCGACCGAGCAAGGCTATATCTGTGAGGGCGGGGTTTTGCTGGAGGTTGACGCAGCCAAAGCTAGCAGCAATGAGTCGGCAGGACCACCACCGTACTGGAAAGTTGTGAAGTCCTACGCGAGCCAACCAGATGCAGATGAACTCAAACAGCAAGGGTTTCCGAGTCAGGTCACTGATTACTGGCAATAAGAGTCAGTTAGCTAGGGTATGCCTGCTTGCCAACCGAGCCGTACTTCAGTAGGCTAGTAAGGTAATTATCAGGAGTAAAATCATCATGTCTTTGAAGAATGTCGGAATTGGCGAAAAAGCCCCGGACGTCGTAAATGTTGTAGTCGAAATCCCGCGTGGACAACTCAAGAATAAATATGAAGTCGATAAAGAGACTGGTGTCGTCTTTTTAGATCGTGTAAATAATGTTCCAATGTCCTATCCTTACGACTATGGCTACGTGCCACAAACGCTCTGTGATGATGGTGATCCACTTGATGCACTCATCCTGATTGATGAACCGCTCCTCCCGGGCGTAGTTGTGCCGTGCCGAGCTGTCGGTATGCTCAAGATGATTGATGATGGGGAAGGTGATGAGAAGCTCATCTGTGTCCCAGTCAAAGACATAACCAAGGATTGGATTAAGGATGTTGATCAGCTTGGTGATGACTTTAAGCACTACGTTGAGTATTTTTACTCTCACTACAAAGAATGGAAGAACGACTGGAAGGGCGTAGAAGTTAGCTTTGACGGCTGGACGAATGCTGCTGAAGCTCGCGAGCACATCATCAAGACTCGCCAGGACTAGTCGCGCTACTTAAATCTTATTGAGGGTCATTGTTGAGATGGCGCGAATGTGTTCATCGTGAATGAGCACCGTGTCATCACCGAGTTTGCCGGCCTTGAAATCATTCACGGCTGAGGCGGTTTGCGCATTGGTTTGTGGGTCGCTACGCTCACGCAGCTCGTTTACTTTCGCCCAGTTGCTGTCTCTGACGTTATGAACCGAGTAAATTGCAATTGATTTGCCATCAAAGGCTGCGGTCATCATGGTGACAATCATTGGTGTATAGGAAGTAGTATTTGGGAGCGTCAGGTAGCTGATGCCGCGAAAGCTATTGCTCGCCACGCTGAGTGGCACGACGTGCTGACGGCCGCCTGCTTCGCTGGCCATTCTAGGGTTGGGCAAGGAAGCTGCGACCGAGGCGTAATTCTCTGGTGTGACTGACTGTAGACTCGCAAACCAAGCTTGTTTTTGGGCTGGCGTGAGTGGAACTGCATTTTTGTCATTTGTGAGCCAGGTGCTGATGTCCATCATTGCCCAATAGTTGCCGGACTGGACATTGATGTTTGAACTTGAGAGCGGTGAGTATTTTGAGAGCATGGCTTGGATAAGCAGACTCGTCTCCCATGGGTATGACTTGCTGGGGGCGTTTGAAAACCGTGCATCCCAGGCGGTTGGCACCGTCATCCGCAGGTCATAGGGGGTATTGAGCGCAGTTGAGCGTTGAATGAAGACTCGTTCTGGGCCGAGCTGCGAGGTGCTAGCTGGATCCACTGATGGGCGCGGTGTAATCACGAATGAAGATTCGGAGTCATTCTTTTTGGTGTTCTTTGGTATGACTGACAAGATCACGACCAGAACAATCGCAATTCCAATGACCGCAGCAATGCCAATGATCGCAGCTTTGATAATCTTCTTTTTTTGCACTTCGCCTGGGGGAAGATTAGGATCATTGCCTTGCTTGGCAAATTCCTTCTCCCCCGTAGGAACTGGCATACTGTCGGTTGGTACATTTGGATTCATAGTATTACTCAACAGTATAACGCTTTTGCTTTCTCGGGGCGAGCAGGAGAAGGTAGTAACATAAGAGTTTTCGTAAGACTTTCGGCTTATGCTTCGAGTAGGGTACAATAGTCTGTATGCACGCTCTACTCAAAGATTTGAATGAGTCACAGCGCGAAGGCGTTTTGACTACCAACGGCCCGGTTCTTATGCTGGCTGGCGCTGGGTCTGGCAAGACCAAGACCCTCACGCATCGCATCGCGTATTTGGTCGAGGAGAAGAAAGTCCATCCGACGAATATTCTGGCAGTTACGTTCACTAACAAGGCCGCGACAGAAATGCGTGTGCGGATCAATAGTCTGCTCGGCCGCGATGCTGATGATCGGACTTTTCTGCCGTTCCTCGGTACGTTCCATGCTATCTCAGTGCGGATTCTGCGGCGTGAAGCTGTGCATCTCGGCTATCCTTCGAGCTTCGTGATTTATGATGAGGCTGATGCGCAGGCCGTAGTGAAGTTGGTGTGTAGAGATCTCGGCATCGAAGAGAAGGTGTTTAGCCCGCAGGCGATTCGCTCGGCCATTTCAGGTGCGAAAAATGAGCTCGTCGGCCCGAGTGAATACACCCGACTCGCCCAGGGTCGTCTGCAGGAAGTCGCGGCTCGCGTCTATCCTGAGTACCAGAAACGTTTGGCCGATAATGGTGCGATGGATTTTGACGACATTATTTTGCTGAGCGTGCGGCTATTCGAAGAAAGCCCAGAAACGCTGGCTCGCTATCAGCAGCAATTCAAGTACATTCTCGTCGACGAGTACCAGGATACTAATCATGCCCAGTACCGACTCATCCAGCTACTGGCGAAGGCGCACGCAAATATCTGCGTGGTCGGAGATGACTGGCAATCGATTTATTCATGGCGCGGCGCGAATTATGAGAATATTTTAAATTTTGAGTCAGATTATTCGAACGCGAAAGTCATTAAGCTCGAGCAGAATTACCGGAGCACCCAGCACATTCTCGATGCGGCGCACTCGGTAATTGCGAAGAACACGATTCGGACTGATAAGAAGCTCTTTACCGAGCTTGGATCCGGTGAAAAGATTATTATTCAGCAGGTCTCAGATGAGCTTGCCGAAGGACAGTATGTCATTCAGACGATTGATCGCCTCGTCAGTGATCAGGGCTATAAGTATTCGGATTGTGCGGTGCTGTATCGGACAAACGCGCAGTCACGAAGTTTGGAGGAGTCGTTTCTGCGGTACAATACGCCGTATCAGATCGTTGGCGGACTTCGTTTCTACGAGCGCAAAGAGATCAAGGACACACTTTCGTATCTACGATTTGTGGCGAACCCTCAGGACACGGTGAGTTGGCGACGGGTAGTGAATATTCCGGCTCGGGGACTTGGTGAGAAATCGCTGGCAGTTATGAGCGACTACGCAGCCAAAGAAGATATCGACTTGCTTACTGCCTGTGCGATGGCGACTGATGTGCCAGGCCTGACCCCGAAGGCAAAGGCCTCGTTTGAGCAGTTTGCCGCGCTCATTCACGATTTTCGCGAAAGCTCTGAGCGGCTGCCCGTCGCGGAACTTGCCGAATTAGTGCTCAAGAAAACTGGCTATCTCGATGCCTTAAACGACGGCTCGCTGACAGCCGGGGATCGGATTGAAAACGTGCAGGAATTTCTCGGCGTGGCGCGAGGTTTCGGTTCGA
>CAYSMD010000045.1:0-4164 GCA_964432055.1 uncultured Candidatus Saccharibacteria bacterium | reverse complement strand
GCGTGGATCTTGTCGTCAACCATGTGGTGAAGCTTGAGCATGTACTTGTAGCCAATAGTGGTCTTCTGGTCGAATGGTTCGCCAGTAAAGCCGTGGAAGAGCTGGGCTTTTCCGTCTTCGGAAAGACCGGCTTTCTTGAGTTCAGCCTTAATTGTGCCGATATCAACACCATCAAGCACTGGGCTGGCTACTTTGTAGCCGAGCGCGTGAGCTGCCAGACCCAAGTGAGTTTCGAGAATCTGTCCGATGTTCATACGAGCACCGATTCCGAGTGGGTTGAGCACAATATCAACTGGAGTACCATCTTCGAGATATGGCATATCTTCGATTGGCATCACCTTTGAAATCACACCCTTGTTACCGTGACGTCCAGCCATCTTGTCTCCGACTGAGATCTTACGGAGCTGGGCAACGGCGACATAAATCTGCTGCATAACGCCAGATGGGAGATCATCGCCGTTTTCGCCTGAGAGAATCTTAACGCCAACGATCTTACCAGAGCTACCGTTTGGCATACGCAAGCTGGTGTCCTTGACTTCACGAGCTTTTTCACCAAAGATGGCGCGCAAGAGACGCTCTTCGGAGCTCAGTTCGGTTTCACCCTTTGGGCTAATCTTACCGACCAAAATATCACCTGCGGCTACTTCGGCACCGAGTCGGACGATACCGTCTTCGTTCAGGTCCTTGAGCGCTTCATCGCCGACATTTGGAATGTCGCGAGTGACAATTTCTGGACCAAGCTTGGTGTCACGAATATCGATCTGGTGAGTCTCGATGTGGATGGAGCTATAGCGGTCATCCTGTACGAGGCGCTCGGAGATAATGATTGCGTCTTCGTAGTTATGTCCGTCGAAGGCCATGAAGGCGACTAGGACATTCTGTCCAAGTGCGAGCTCACCGTCTACAGTCGACATACCGTCGGCCAAAACGTCACCCTTCTTCACTTTATCGCCAGACTTTACAACTGTTCGCTGGGTCATGGCTTCACCTTGGTTTGAACGGATGAAGTTCATGAGTTCATAGTCGACAGCCTTACCGCCGGCGTATTTCACAGAAATGAGATTGGCATTCGCCTTCACCACTTCACCATCAGCTTCGGCAAGGACAACCTGACCTGAGTCTTCGGCTACGCGCTTCTCGATACCAGTTCCAACAATTGGAGCCTCTGGCTTCACGAGAGCTACGGCCTGCTTTTGCATGTTCGCACCCATCAGTGCACGACGAGCGTCGTCGTGTTCCATGAATGGAATGAGGGCCGCCGAGATACCGACGATCTGCTGTGAGGATACATCAACGTAGTTAACATCATCGGATGAGAGTTCAGCAGCTTCACCGCCAACCCCACGTGCCGATACGACATGTTCCTTAAAGTAGCCGTCATCCTCCCGCTGAGTGTTTGCAGGAGCAATTACCGCCCGCTCTTCATCAAACGCATCGAGGTAGACGACGGTCTTTGAAACACGCGCCTTTACTGGGATCGACTCAATACCAGCCTTATCCATCTTTTTAGCGGCAGCTTCGGTGATCTTCTCACCGGCCTTTGCGTGAACCACGCCCTTCGCGTCTTTTACCTGACGACGAGCGATTTCACCGGCGGCTTTTGCTGGAGTAACTTCGTTGATCACCTTGAGATAAGGAGTTTCGATAAAGCCATACTCGTTGACTTTCGCATAGCTGGACATCGTCGAAACCAGTCCAATGTTCGGTCCTTCTGGAGTTTCGATCGGACAAATGCGACCGTAGTGAGTACGGTGTACGTCACGAACTTCGAAGCCAGCACGCTCACGGTTGAGTCCACCAGGACCCATCGCGTTCAAGCGGCGCTTGTGGACGATTTCATCAAGTGGGTTGGTCTGCTGGAGGAACTGTGAGAGCTGGTGGGAGGCGAAGAACTCTTTCACGCTCGCAACGATGGGTCGAGCATTGATCATGAGTGATGGAGTCACGGTCTCTGGATCTGCCATCGACATGCGGTCTTTGACAATGCGTTCTAGTCGAGCGATTCCGATACGGAAACGAGCCTGGATGAGTTCACCTACCATCTTCAGGCGGCGGTTACCCAGGTGGTCAATGTCCTCAGACGGTGCACCCTCGTTTGTCATACGGATGACTTCTTTAATGATCGCCACAAAGTCTTCAACGCGGAGAATTCGGTTCTCTCGGGTGTTCTTCACGTTCATGCCAAGGCGCTTGTTGAGCTTATAACGTCCAACCTTCGAGAGGTCGTAGCGCTTAAAGTCGAAGAACATTGAGTCAATCAAACTCTTTGAGTTCTCAACGGTTGCCAGGTCACCAGGTCGGATACGCTTGTAGACTTCCATGAGCGCTTCGGCTGTCGAGCTGGCTGGATCTTTGGCGATAGTTTCAGTAATGAAACGTAGTTCACCGGTATCAACATCCGAGAAGAGCTCGAGGAGCTCACTGTCAGTGCCAAAGCCAAAAGCCCGCAACAATGTCGTCACTGGGAGCTTACGCTTGCGGTCAATCTTCACGCTCATCACGCCATTAGCACCGGTCTCAACTTCGAGCCAGGCACCACGGGATGGAATAATCTTCGCGCCAAAGTGGCCGGATCCCGAGTCATTTGTGAAGAATACTCCAGCAGAGCGGACTAGTTGGGAAACCACCACACGCTCAACGCCGTTGATGATGAACGTACCGCGACGCGTCATCACTGGATAGTCACCGAGGAAGATTTCCTGATGCCGTACTTCGCCGGTCTCCTTGAGAACGAGCTCCATTTGAGCACGGAGGCTGGCTTCGTAGGTTGCATTCTTTTCTTTGGCTTCAGCTTCGGTGAGCTTCGGAGTCTCGAAGAAGTAATCTTTAAATGATAGTGCGTAGAGCTTACCAGTGAAGTCTTCGATTGGGCTGATTTCTTCAAACAGTTCAGCGAGGCCTTCGCGGATCAGCCAGTTGTAGCTGTCGTGCTGAATCTCGACGAGATTTGGCAACGGCAAAATATCTTTATGGTTGTTGAGATAGACTCTTGCAGCAGTATTTTTTGGCATAGAGATGACGAGCTCCCGTTACATAATGTGTACACACGTGTTCTTGTTCTGTACCGTTCTACAAATTTGAGCTGTAACTGACGAAAGTCCACCCGGTATCCATGGGACCAGGCGACCAACGTAAGTTGAGCGTTATTTGGAGGCGATTTCTTGCAAGTTGTTTTACTAAATAATTGAGTAAAAGGCTTTGATTTTTGACAAGTCCGTTGGACGAGATGGCGACGAGGGGTTTCTAAACGCAAAAAACGCGGGCACGTAAAAGTTGCAGCTTGACGTGGTAGCGTTAGGGTAGTTTAAGCATCCTCTTATCCCCTATTGTAGGGACTCATTATCAGGTCTGTCAAGAGTATTGTGAGGAGATTCCACGAAAACGCTGAATCAGCCCAACACCCAAGAGCGCCAAGAGCACTCCGATCCCGGCCACAACGGTATGCGCATCAAACGTATCAGCCAGTAAACCGGCGACAAATATCGGTACCAAAGCAGCAATATTGATCATCATATTCAGAGTTCCGAAAATCTGACCCCGTAGTCGATCAGTTGAGGCATACTGCAAGAGGGTTTGAGCGGACACTAAGATCAGCGCATTAAAGAGACCAAGGAAGAGCGTAATGAAGACGGTGGCGATTTTTAAGCCGTAGCTTGCGAAAAGAATCTGTGAAAACGCTAGTGAAATCAGCAGGCCACTAGCGACAAAGAGTGCGCCAAAAATCACCTTGACCTTGTTTCGCTTCGCTAGTAAGCGTCCCGCGAGCACCGATCCGAGCACTAATCCAATTCCAGCCGGCAAAACCAGCCAGTAACTCGACTGCTCGAGACCAACATTAAAGAACTCTTTCGAGAGCGCCGGCGCCAATGCCGACACTACTCCGACAATCGTCTGGGCAAGAGAGATGAGTAAGATTGGAAAGAAGAGGCTCTTGGTTCGAATAATATGCATAAAGTGCAGATGCAGATCTTTCCAAACAGTCTTAAGTACAGCCGTAAATCGAAAGTCGGTCTCGCGTGCACCGGGCATCTTTGGTAGCATCATCGACATAGCTGTCGCTACGATAAACGCTAGCGTCACAACGATATAGACAGTGTGCATGCCAGAGCTTGCGATGATCGGCCCAGCCATCGAGTAACCGATGATGAAGCTCGCATTGAGCGT
>CAYSMD010000044.1:0-4298 GCA_964432055.1 uncultured Candidatus Saccharibacteria bacterium | reverse complement strand
CCATCGGGGTTTTCGAGCACCAGCTGATTCCAGCTATCGCGCTCTTCGGTTCCGGCTCGTCGAATCATGAGCTTCATTATACCGCGATGTCAGCTCGTTACAGCATTGACGAAAGTATTTTCAGGTTGTAGAATCAGCTAATCGTACCTACCCACCCCAGCACAAAGGAAGTCATCATGACTCGAAACATCCAGGAAGTGCCGACACTCTCAGAGGAGGCCATCGACAAGATCTTCGAGGAAGCCCGGCTCGACCAAGCCAGCTTCATCGATCTGGTCTTCCGCGCCACGGTGCTCGAAGAGCATGAGGCGCTCGTCCAGCTCAGCCTGTTCCTCGAGAGGCTCCGTGAGTACCTCTACGAGCAGGCCGATGAAGACGACCTCGACCTCCTCGGACGCCCGTCGATCATCGAACTGATGTACGACGTGCGACTCGAGCGCATCGACGAGATCACTGGTCGCAAGGTCGCCCGGCGCAACCAAGCGGCTGCAGCCACCCTGCACAACCAGATGATGCCGGTCGCACTGCGCTACCAGGCCCTCATCTTCCTCCTCTCTCAGGAGGAGCTCCCGGGTCTCTCCGACGACTCGGCCACTCTGGAGATGATCTACGAACTCCAGAACAACTGCTTCCACCTCGAGGCCTTCGAGCTCTTCTTGAGCGCCATGAGGGACCCTGCCCTGGACCTCGTTCATCGCAAGCAGGCCAAGGGCAAGGCCGCCCGCATGTTCAAGGAGGCCGATCCGAGGATCCACTTCGACTTCGACCCAGATGCTCATCTCGGGCGCTTCGAAACCAAGTCCCCCGAGGAGGTCTTCGAGAAGTACTTCCAGGAACGCTTCGGTCGAGGTGTCTACTTCGACCTCCTGACCACCATGTCTGGCGACCCACTCTGGCGACCCTGACACAACCGGTCACTACCCCAACAGGGGTGGCGGCCGTTTTTCTTGGGACTCACAACACGACCAATCAATTCTCTATAGAGAAAGAACCTACATGATTGATACCGAAGTCAGAATCCGCGCAATCCGCTGCGGCATCGGAACTGCGCCCAGATTCGAACACAGCCGAGCCATCCAGCAGGCAGTGTTCGTAGAAGAACAGGGCGTCGATCCGGAGCATGTGTTCGCCAACGAACGCGACGCGACGCACTACGTCCTCTACGCTCTCATTCGAGAGACCTGGACTCCCGTGGCCTGCGCACGGGTTCGACATCTCCCGACTCGCTGCGTCAAGATCGAGCGAGTCGCTGTGCTGCCCGATGAGCGCGGCAAGAAGTACGCCCGCAAGCTCCTGGAAGAGATCATCAACGAACAGGGCGAACGCTACTCACCCGAGTTCTTCTACTTGAACTCACAGGTGGACGCAACCGGCCTGTACTTGAGCCTCGGCTTTCGCCAGGTTTGCGACGTCTTCAACGAAGCCGGCATCCAGCACATCCGCATGGAGCTCGCCTGGCCTCGCGCCAGATAGCCACCCCTCCTTCTTATTTCGGTAAGAAGGTTATTTTATTTATCCATGCGCCGTAACGATCGATACGCTCGATAGGCTCGATATTTGTACCGTTTGATCGGCATATCCCAGGTACCAATCGTGTTCACTCGCTCGCCACCAAAGCCCATCTTGAATTTTGTGATGCCAGCCCATTTGTGATCTGGCTGGTCTTCTGGCGCGACCCCCCAAAAGTCAAAGTGCTGCATGCCGGCTGATTTCGCATCGACTATCATCCTCCAGAGCGCGGCAACTGCAACCTTATATTGACGGTTGAGGACCTGATCATTTGCAGCATAGGCATACGTACGCGTGTCGCCCCAGTCATACACGAGCGAGATGCTCGCCGGCTTACCCTCAACACTCGAGACATAAAAGCAACCAGACTTATGGTCAAGGAGAGTTTCTGCCAAATGTCGATAGTAGCTATCTGGAAGGTTTGTAATGTGATTAAAGCGTGCCGTATCCGCAAGCAGGCGCAGGAAGTCATCCATTGGCGAGAGGTCATCAACCCGCTCGATCGAAATCCCCCGCTTCTCGGCTGTATTGATGAGATTCCGGTGGCCGGACTGCATTGCTCGATGAAGCTCTTCTTCCGACTTCGTCAGGTCGAGCATGGCAGTGTGTTGTGGGTCGATCTCGTGAATCTGATGTGCACCGACCGACCGCATGTCGGACTCAGTGACAGCCCCAATCGGCTCAAGACGTACAAAATCAACACCCTGCTCGTCGGCCGTCAGCTCAATACCCCGCAAGGCTTCACTGGCATCCTCGAGCACTACTGGGCCGTAAGGGATCATGAGGTATTTCAGGCCTTTCGACTGCCGAACAAAGCCTTGCCAGATCCATTTTTCGAGCTCCTCTGACTGCACCGATCCACGACCAACCCGCTCCTGAAATTCTCGCCAAACGGAGCTCTGGAGGATTCCGCCACCCAATGCCTGAACTCGCTCATCCCACTGTGTCGAACTAAACTGTTGCATGACTTCCATTGTACCGCAGCTGCCCGCCCAGCGTTATTATTGCTTATTGCCAATATTCATTGTATAATTTGGCGGTTATTGCACCTGTCCACCCGAGAGGAATTCTCATGAAACTTCTGCCCAAGCATGCCCAGACCGATGACGATCTGTGGTTCGTTCCACCGCCGTCCAGGCGACATCTCGTCAGCCACGACCCACTGGTGAACCAAGCTCTCGATGATGGTCTCGTCCAGACGCTCGTCTGGACTGCGATCGGCATCACAGTCATCGCTACCGGCTTCATCGTCATCCCGACGCTGATCCTGCGTCGGCGCCACAACCGGTGAAACGCCTCGCGCTCCTGGCCTGTACGCTATCGCTGATCGCCACGTCAGCATGCGCCGACACCGATCAGGCAGACCAGGAGTCGGCTACCATTGTGCACGAGAACATCGTGACAACGTGGTTCCAAGCCGGCGCTCCAGCTGGCCCCGATGACCAGGGCATTTCCAACGAAAGCTCGGCCTGGTACTCCAACTGGGCTCAGCACATGTGCACCGTCGACTATGACGGCTCGCGCAAGCTCGAACAGAAAGACTGCGACAACCTCTACTACTTTGCACTCCCCTGTGCAGACTACGACGAGGCGGGCCCAATCCCCGAGCACATCGCGATGTCCCCCCGGGGAGAATACGAGGAATCGGCGTTCAAGAACCGCTGGATCCAGGTCAATCTCCGACTTGGCTCACTCATCCGCACGGTCTTCGTGCAGTGGCAGGACGTGGGGCCGCTCTACACGGATGACTGTAAGTATGTCTTCGGTGGAGAACGGCCGAGGCAAGAACGCACTGGAGATGTCGAGTCAGCGCTCGACCTATCCCCCGCGGCCTTCAAGTATCTCGTCGGCGACCTCTCGATCGGACAGCTCAAGACCGAGTGGCGCTTCGTCGATGATGTAGAAGTTCCTCCCGGCCCCTGGACCAAGAACATCACCACAGCTGGTCCCGACTGGGACTAGCCCCTCGCCCACCGTATTCCGCGGTGGGTTTTCCTTTACAGGTAGGAGCTTAGATAGTAAGATATGCGTCGTTGTACCTACTACTCAGATAGGACCTGCACATGAACTCCTTGGATTACGACGACCACACGCGCGACTACCCCGGCAGCGGCTGGGAGAGCTACCGCGACTCGCAAGATCCGTTCGCACACGACTCTGGCAAAGTCGCCCTGGTGACCATGGGTTGGCTCTCGCTCACAGCCGGCGTCGTCGTCGGCATCGCCCTAACCACACGGGCGCTCATTCGGTGCATCAGCTCTCGCACGTCGCACCGCAGCTCTTCATGAACGAAGCCCCTGTCAGGATCTACATCGGCATCGAAGCGCCAGTGTGGGGGCATAGCTGGGAACCACTCACGATCGAGGTCCACCCCGACCGTCCTGTGGGTATTGGGCGACTATGCAGACTCACGAACGATGCTCAAGTCAGGCAAAGCGCACCGTCCTGGATAGGCCTCATCGATAGAGGTGGCGCAGTCCGTCTCGTCTCGACAGATCCGTCGGAAGCGTACCATGTCGGCCAACTCATCGACATTGCACGTGAGGATTCCGGAGCTCCTTTCACCGAGAGAGTCTGGTGCTGGCTCGATAGTCATCCCGGCGAGACTCACTCGGCAGCTATCAGGCGAGCATCGCAGGCCCGGTTTGGCGCCATCTGCTAAAAACCCGTCCTCCTAAACTGGAGAACGGGTATTTTTTTATTTACGCAGCGAGGACATCTGCGGCCGCCTGCACCTGCTCGTTCATGCGCAGGGCAATCGACACTCGCGGCTCACTCGTCAGAGGTGG
>CAYSMD010000043.1:0-4337 GCA_964432055.1 uncultured Candidatus Saccharibacteria bacterium | reverse complement strand
TACTTCGGTAAACCAGCTGAAGACGTGATCTACAACGGTGCCTTACTCTTCGCACCACCTCCAGGCTTCGAATACCTCACCAGCCCAGACCTGTCTGGTGCCAGCTATACGTCGGATAGCGCGCAGCCACGCTTCTAAAAAAAGCGTACATTCTATCTGAAATCACCTTGAAGAGCATCCCAATCTAGGGTACGATTAAGCATAAGCGTTTGTGAGCGGTGACAACAGAGAATATATGCAAAAATCTATCGATAGTATCGGACCAAAACCAGAGCATCAGGCCGGGCAAGCCCCAGCTGCAGGCTTTGGTGTCGGTGAAGTCGTGCGACCGAAAGATGCCGCCTTACCAGCTGGTGCAATCGTCAGCCCAGTAGGTGGGTCGCAATCGAAAGGGGGCTCACAGTCCAATACTCCGGTAGATGCTAGTGGCAAAAAGCCAAAGTTGGCCCGCCGACCGAAGTCGAAAAAGCGTAAACGAGCCATGACCATCTTACTGGTAGTCCTAATACTGGCTGTAATCTCCGCGGCGCTACTGACGTTTGTCGGCAAAGATAAGCTGTGGGGGCTCATCAACCGACCACCAGCTGATCAGTATGCGGTGATAGATGGAAAGTCGGTGTCGAAGTCTGAATTTACTGCCTTGAAAGAGGCATACATCGCGTATGATCAGAAGAACGGGCAGAAAGATGAGAAGCAGTCCGAGAAACGTGCTGCCGATGAGTTGCTTCTCAGGACTGCCCTGGAAGTTGAGGCGGACAAGCAGGGCATTCAGGTAACGGATGCAAATATAGATTCCTATTATGAGGAAAACTACAAAACGTATAGGGATTTTGCGGGACTGGTTGCCTTCAATAAGCAAGAATACGGCTGGGATGAAAGGCCGCTCAAACATACTGCCAAACTGAATATTCTCAAAACAAAATTAGCCGAAAGTATGCTTGGTAAGATGAGTGCACTTGGCGTGTACGTACGCTGGGATACGTTTAGTGACAAGCCGCCAGCCGAGCGCGAGCAAATCGAGAAGAATGCGTTAGCACGCTTGAATAATGAGTATAAGCCACTGCTGGAAGGTGGGGCATCACGAGAAGACGTCATCCGTAAGACCGATGTGAACGCGTATCGGACGACTGAAGAAAACGCTGCGGCTCTCAATAATCTCGATGCACCATCTGTTCGCTACTTAGATCTCACAGATATTACGAATGACCCGAAGAACGATCCCTTCCAGCATTATGATGGCGAAGGCGAGAACGCGTGGAAATATCTGGAGCAGCTCAACCAAGTAGGGCAGACTACGCAGGTATTCAAATCTGATAGCGGTATGTATATGGTTTTACGACTTGAGGCAAAAAGCGCCGGGAAGAACGTGAGCTACGATCAATATCTTGCCGATGCCGTGAAGCGTGGTAAGGTTGATGCGAGTTATCATATGCTACCCGAGCTAGAGTACACCAAGACGAAAACCGTGCAACTGCCCGGCCCACAGCAGCAGAAAGTTAGCTCGTTTATGAGTCGTTTCCTTCCGAAGGCCTACGCATCCGGATCGTATGACTGTTGGCGTTTCCACCCACTGTATTATCGGATTCGTCCTACCGATATCAGTAATAATCAGCCAATTTTGGGGCAGTTCCCAGTCTTGATTGTGCGTTCGGGTGCGGATAATTGTATACCTGTTCGCGGTTTTGGCTTTGATATCAATGCTCAAGGTAGGCAGTATTGGGCGGCGCCTTCGGTCTCATACGATACTGAAGTGCCGTTGAACTGCTATGGTGTGGTCTGGGACTTCGCATTTGGCGCACCACCAGGCTATCAACAGCTCACATCTGCCGACTATCAGACGACTGGACGGATCTTTGCTGCTTGGTATAACGGAGGAGGAGTAGCATTCAGATGGTCGCCATCTGAGATACCTGGGCTCTGGCGTGACTCGAGCATTTACTACGGTATCGCCAATGGTGCCGGTCGATACGGTGTGGCGCCCTTTTTCACCCCTATAGCGCCACCTCCACCTCCACCGCCACCGCCACCTCCACCTCCACCGTTATATACGGTAGATTTCGAGCGATTCTCGACTGTGCCCGACAATATACCGCCGGCTGACCAGGGCTACCTCCACTATGACTTGCAAATCTTCCGAGACGGGACGGCACCTCCGACCTACAACGGGGCAGGCCAAGATTCGACCCGTTACAGCTATGGTGGGGTAGCTGCTCGCTCAGGCGACTACTCATATAGGCCACGCGTCGATCAAACACATTACTTGCAGGCGAATGAGGATAGCAAGATTGGAACCCCGAGATGGTTCTATAACGCGCATCCGGGCTGGGAGATCTATGGTTATACATGGTGTGTCGAGGGTTCCGTCAATTATGACTCGTATATGAATGCGAACCCCGCCACCGACACGCGGTTTGCTGGTAGATCTGGCAGCTCGCCCGATGGCAAGTGTGGCTATTCGTACGCAAGCCCTTATGACAAGGATCACAATTTCCGGGCTCAAATCAATCCAGGTGTAGTGCCCGTTGGTGGTCGGCTGAAGATTAATCATTGGTTCCAGCCAAGCGGTACTCTTGATGTGAGCTGTACACAAGTTTCGGGGAGTATTTCCGGCCCGCAGGGCACCAGTACGTTCCTTACGATAGAAAACCAAGACGGTACGGGCCGTGTCCAGCTCGCCAGTGCTAGTGGAACGTCGATTTCATACAATGTGAGCGACAACTATCGTGACGGTATATCGCGACGAGTGAGGCTTTGGATGCGCTATAGCGGCATTGATCGCGAAATTCGAAGTGCTGACTACTCATGTAGTCGGGCAGCTGAGTGTCGTTCGCAGAATTATGCGGATATCTTCCCGAACGGTGTTGCGACCCCGAATGCTGCGGGGCAGATTGAGGGTATCCAGCTTGGCATGCAGAACACTGCGCCAGTTGCTTCGGGTGTCGTCTGGAATCAGTACACAACAGGCACCTACGTGCCGGTGCTCACACCTCAGGCGGAAGCCTATTGGACGGCCTCTCGACCTACCAATACCTCCAAGATCTATCCGGCTGGGACATCGGGGCAGGTGAGTAGCTTGGTATTCCCATCCATAACGATAACTCCTAGAAATACGATTAACTCCGCCTCCACACCGCTCGGCTTCCAAATGGCCTTCGTAGCTTCCGACGGTACCGTCACGCGCTTCGGTTCGGCCTGTACTACCAATCTTCGTGTCCTCTCAGCCTACGGTCCTTGGCTCCGTTCCCAGAACGGTAACATTGCAGCTCTCGGCAACATCGTCGGTCAACCACCACTCACCGGTACAGGCATTGGCCTCGGTGGACGTAATGCCACTGGCACAAACAATGACCTTAACTTAGAAGCTACATACCTTGTTATGTCAGCTGCTAGTGGTAATGGACCATTCTGTAGTACCAATGCCTACCTCTTAGGTCGTGGTGACGACATCAACTCTTGTAGCTTTAACCAATACACCTTCCGACTTGGCGGCTCTCTGTCCAGCGCACTCTCAGCCGCTGACTCCTCTGAAGTTATCTACCGAGATCTCGAAGATGGCGTCGGGCAGGCTGGAAGCTGTACGACTCTCTACGATAGCGGTAATTTACGGTATGTGGTGGATGGTAGAAATTATAGTGGGGGAGGGACAAGCACTCCTAACTCCTTAGGCTGTCCGAGTGTGGTCACAATGGGTCAAAGGTCAGGTCAGTATATTATTGGTAATGCTGGAAACGGTAACCCCGGTAATGTCAGTGTGCCAGCAGGCCGTGTGACGCTTATCGTGCCTGGAGATCTAACCATTAACGCAGAGATCCGAAACAGTAATCCCGGCAACTTCTCCTACGACGTCAATGACATGCGCAAATTCAACGGCTTGCCGAACCTCGGTATCATTGTGAATGGTAACATCATCATTGATGGTGATGTTGAACGTATCGATGCTTCGCTCTACGCAACAGGTAGGATTAAGACCTGTGACAGGTACAACGATGGTACTTCCACTGCAACCACTGGTCCGAAGGCTGAGAGTAGTCCGCTCGCCGCTAACACAGATGCTGCACGCTGTAGTAAGCAACTCTCCATCCGTGGTCTCGCCGCCGCCAAACAAGGCTTCGAATTTGGTCGCAACTACGTTAGCTTCGGAGATATCGCTGGACGAGTTGGTGCTCCAAATCAGTACGCAGCAAACTTCGAGTACAATGCTAACCGCGGTCTCTACTTCGGTAAACCAGCTGAAGACGTGATCTACAACGGTGCCTTACTCTTCGCACCACCTCCAGGCTTCGAATACCTCACCAGCCCAGACCTGTCTGGTGCCAGCTATACGTCGGATAGCGCGC
>CAYSMD010000042.1:0-4579 GCA_964432055.1 uncultured Candidatus Saccharibacteria bacterium | reverse complement strand
GACGTGAGACTGGATCTCGCCCGGGGCGTGATCCTCATCACGGTGCCGAACAGCCTGCCGCGCTTCGATCAGCATCTCTGCGACATCATCGTAGCGAGCCTCATCGATGCCCTCTCTGACCTCGCTCGCAATTCGAGGAGGCCATAATGTTGAGTTCTACCAAGCAACTCGTCGGCCCGAATGTCTCACTGGCCGACTGGTCAGACACCATCTATGGGAGACTAATCATTGGCTTTGCGTTTCGCGCGCCACTGGATGTCGTCCTGACGACGCCTGGCCTCAGTCGGGCAGTCGTAGAGCGGGCGCTCTCGAAGCTTGATGGAGTCGAAGGCGTGCGCATGTCGCGCTACGGGCTCGATGTGATCATCCCTCACTCCTACACAGTTGATGAGATGGTGCCAGCGATCATTGGCACCCTCGCACAGCTCGGCTGGGACCTCAGTAAGGTCTAGCAACCCACCTCGTACTCTTCAGGTACGAGGTTTTCTTATTTAAAGAAACCTTTCTTGTGACTGGCTTTTTGGTACGCCTCGAGTGCCTCTTTTTGTTTGTGAGTGAGCTTGTGGGGTATCTCGATCGTTACTTCTACCAAGTGATCGCCGTGACGGTTTGTACCAGGCACAGCCATACCCTTTCCAGAGAGCTTGAGAACCTTGCCAGGCTGCGTGCCAGCCGGGACCTTTATCGTGACCTCGCCCTCGAGGGTCTTGATTTCAATCTCCGTACCGAGCGCCGCATCAGCCATATCGACCTTCACGCGACTCAGCAGATCTGCACCATGCCGCTCGAAATGCTTCGGCTCCCGCACATGAATATCAATATAGAGATCACCACGCTGACCACCCTGACCATATTCACCCTTGCCAGGCATACGGATCGACTGACCATTATCGATTCCGGCTGGGATCTTCACCTTGACTGTTTCACCCTTGCGCTCACCGGCCGATCGATCCATCACCCGGAGATTGAGCTCGCGGGTGGTACCCTTCACTGCTTCATCAAAATCAATCGCAATGGCGACCTGAACATCGCGAGGACGATTGCGCATACCGCCAAATATCTCCGAAAAGATATCACCAAAGCCACCAGCACCCGAAAAATCAAACTGTACGCCATCAAAACCAAAGCCGCCCTGCTGACCACCAAACGGATTGCCACCCCCAGGATTTGCTGCCCCAGCTGCGTGACCATACTGGTCGTAGGCCGCCCGCTTCTGCTGGTCGGAAAGTACCTCGTAGGCCTCACTCGCTTCCTTAAACTTCGCCTCATCACCACCCTCTCGGTCGGGATGATGCTTAACTGCAGCTTTACGAAAAGCTTTCTTTATATCATCAGCACTGGCATCGCGAGCAACACCGAGAATATCATAATAATCACGTTTGTCAGCCACTAGTTCTTTTCCTCAGGCTTTTTTCGAGCACGTGGCTTCGCAGGCGCTTTTGGCTTTGTGACCTTGGGAGCTGCGCTCGATACAGTTGGGAGCATGCTCGCTAAAGCTGCGCCGGTAAAGACACTGGGCGGCTGAGTAGATTTCGTGTGCTGATGAGTGCGTGGCTTGGCAGATGGTCGTTCCTGCTGGGTCGCCTCATCTTTCGCTGGCTTTGGCGCTGGAGCCAATACTCCCGCGGCCAGCTTGGAAGTGATTGTGAAGCGCTTGTCAGCTGTACGGGCAAGCGCGGCATTACTCACCCCACGGAAGCCGATATAGACAAGCTCGGCACCCCGACGCTTGGCCTCGAGCACAGCTGGCATTAAGTCGCCATCAGATGAGAGGAGCACTAAGCGCACATTATCACCAGACGCACGTATCAGATCGGTCGCAATCGTGACGTCCACACCTTTCTCTACGAGCACCGGCTCACGGTGACCACACTCCACACATGGCTTACCGTCACGCACGAGGAGGTGGCCAGCCTCGACATACTCCACCTTCTGAGCTTCCAGGACTTTTCGCCACGTCTCAGAGTCAACTGCATAGCGCTCGGTGCGTTCTTTTAGTTCCGGCGTCTTGTCGATAATATGAATCTTCGATGCATAGTACTTAATACTGGCATTACGCACAGCAGGATCCTGCAAAGTGTTCTCAAATAGCTTACGAATATCTACGCGTGAGAGCTCATCACGGTAGCGAATGAGCTTGCGCGATGCGAGCGAGTCGCGTAATTGGTATACAAAGTTTTCACCATCAATAAAAAATATCGTTTTCATTTCTTCTTCTTTCCAAATTTTTTCTGAATCAATAATGCTACAGCCCCAAACACCACCACATCTAGTGCCAAAAGAGCTATCTGCTGACCCGTGTTATTCACAGGAGCACAGACCCCTACCGTGGGATCACCCCCTGAGCAGTCCCAGCCGGCTGGATCTGGCTTGTACTGTATATTTGCAATAATCATCACAGCAACCAGAATGGCACTAGCCGCAGCGATACTTATCAGCACTGTATTCTTCTTCACTTCTTTCCTAACTTCGGCTTATCGCGGAGACCGATCCAGCCTGCGATGCCGGCTCCCGCAAAGGCAAGGAGCGCACCGTCATATGGGTGATAGCGCAGATACGTGGAAGGCCCTACGCAATCCACAAATACCTTGCCTTCATCCCGATTTGGCCACCATTGCCAGACAAAATATACGTCTTCCCAGCTATTTTTGTATGAGTCTGCAGCATCTCCGCTCGCGCACTCTTGCGACTGCTGCTCACTAATGGTCGTGGTCGCCAGGTACCCAGCCGTGAGCAACAACAGCGCAGAAATTGAGATGGCGATGAGTGATTTCAACGGACTAGCTTACCCCATCCTCAAGGATAATTTGATGCTTGAACCACTTCTCTTGAAATTCAAGTTTAGCTTCAATTTCATCCTTGGTAAAGCGAGTTCCGTCTGATGCGATGAGCTTATCTTCATTATCATCATCACGATGAACATAGCCAATGCATGTAGCCGTAACGGTCTTGAGTGGCTTGTCCGAGGACAGATAGTAGACATCTATTTCATCACCGTCACCCGCCTGAGTCTCTGGTACAAATCCATAATTTACCGGATAAATCATGTCAGGGAACTTTGGATGCACCGACCCCAAGGGGCGATCAAATGTTACTTTGATCGTGGCCCCTAAAAAGTCTTTTCCTAGTGCAATTTTTTGCATCTATTTTTTCTCGTCGACGATCTCACCTTCTTCGGCATCGTCAGACTTATCATCCGCTTTTTTCTCATCGCTGTCACCTGCTCCGGCTTCACCCGCAGCGGCTTCTTCTTGCTTGTACATCGCCTCGCCGACTTTCGTAAGTTTGTCGGACAAGTCAGAGGTGAGCTTCTTCAGCTCTTCGGCGTCTGGCTCAGACTCGCCAAGCTTATCTTTGAGAGCCGCCATTGCCTCCTCTACAGTCTTCTTGGTGTCGGCATCAACTTTGTCACCAGCATCCTTGAGAGCCTTTTCTGCAGTGTACATCATGGTATCGGCATTATTCTTCGTCTCAACCAAATCTTTTTTCTTCTTATCTTCATCAGCATGTGCTTCAGCATCAGCCTGCATCTTCTTGATCTCTTCGTCGGAGAGATTGGCTGAGTTCTGAATCGTGATGTGCTGTTCTTTGTTCGTAGCCTTATCCTTCGCAGTCACACTCACGATACCATTCGCATCGATCGAGTACGTAACCTCGACTTGCGGCACACCACGTGGAGCTGGTGGAATACCGTCGAGGATAAAGCGACCGAGCACCTTATTGTCGGTGGCCATCTCGCGCTCACCCTGCAGCACAACTACCTCTACCGATGGCTGGTTATCGCTCGCTGTTGAAAATACCTGCGTCTTACTAGTCGGAATTGTTGTATTGCGCTCGATCAAGCGAGTCATCACGCCACCCATTGTCTCGATTCCCAACGAGAGTGGCGTGACGTCAAGCAAGAGGACATCCTTCACGTCACCACCGAGCACACCTCCTTGAATGGCTGCGCCGATAGCAACAACTTCGTCTGGGTTTACACCCTGAAGCGGCTTCTTGCCGAAGAATTCTTCCACCTTCTTCTGCACGAGTGGCATGCGAGTCATACCGCCAACGAGGATCACTTCATTGATGTCTTCCTTCTTGAGGCCGGCATCCTTGAGTGCGGACTCACATGGCTTGAGCGAAGCATCTACGAGCTTTCCAACGAGCTCTTCGAGCTTGGCGCGCGAGAGCGTTAAGTTCATGTGCTTCGGGCCCGAAGCATCCGCGGTAATGAATGGGATATTGATTTCGGACTCCTGTGTGGTCGAGAGCTCAATCTTCGCCTTCTCAGCAGCTTCCTTCAGGCGCTGCATAGCTGCCTTATCGGCCTTCAGATCAATGCCCTGATCCTTCTTGAACTCTTCAACAAGCCAATTGATAATCGCGATATCAAAGTCATCACCACCCAGGTGTGTGTCACCATTGGTCGACTTCACCTCGAAAACGCCATCGCCCAGTTCGAGAACAGAAACATCAAAGGTACCACCACCGAGGTCATAGACCACGATCTTCTCTTCAGCCTTCTTATCAAGACCGTACGCCAGAGCTGCCGCTGTAGGCTCGTTGATGATGCGCTTTACTTCCAAGCCAGCAA
>CAYSMD010000041.1:0-4586 GCA_964432055.1 uncultured Candidatus Saccharibacteria bacterium | reverse complement strand
CTTTTACTTGCTCTTTTGATAATAAAACGATTAAGCTTAAGCTAATATCATGAAACAAAGAAACGCCATCTCTCGCATCAAAAAGGGCCGTTCGTTCGTCTACATGGCAAAAGATGGTGCCGTCCGCAACAAAAAGACCCTCGCCTACATCGAGTCACTGGCGATTCCTCCGGCCTGGGATATGGTGACGATCGCCAGCTCTCCCAATGCCAAAGTACTCGTCACTGGTCAGGATGCGGCCGGACGTAGTCAGTCGATCTACAATCCAAAGTTTCGAGCCAGGCAAGAGAAGCTCAAATTCGATCGTATTCTGCGCTTTGCTGATGCATTACCCAGGCTCCGTAAGCAAGTCGCAAAGGACCTGTCCCGCAAGCGACTGGTCAAAGAAAAGGTCCTGGCCTGCATCGTGCGGCTGATCGATGAAGCCTACTTTCGGGTTGGAAATGAAAAGTACGCCAAGGAAAACCAGAGCTATGGCATCACGACCATGCGCTCCAAGCATACCGATGTACACGGCAATACCGTCACGTTCGACTTCATCGGCAAGAGCGGCAAGCAGCACATTAAATCTATTACGGATAAGCAGATCGCACGTATCGTCAAACAGCTCGACGAACTCCCGGGCTACGAGATCTTTCGCTACGTTGATGCCGATGGCAAGCTCCACGACGTCAGTAGTGGCGACGTAAATGAGTACGTCAAAGAGCACATGGGTGAGGAATTTAGCGCCAAGGATTTTCGTACCTGGGGCGGTACGCTGCTGGCGACTAGTGAACTGCTCGCCATGGAGCGCATGCGCCATCACTCAGATCGCCAAAAGCAGGTCGTGGAGGTCGTGAAAAACGTCGCTTTCCGGCTCGGCAACACACCTTCGGTAGCACGCGGCAGCTACATCGACCCGCGAGTCATTAGTGCCTACACAGAGTCTACAAGACTCGAGAAAGTAAAAGTTGCAATGGAAAAGATGCGCCCCCGCAAGTATATGAGCCGCGATGAACAATGTGTCTTGCGACTGCTAGAGTCCGCATAGTAACAAATCTTTCCGGACTACTTGAAATGGTCTTGCGTACGCCTCACCATCTCTTTGTAATACGCATTGGGGTAATTTAGCCTGCCAAACCCAGGAAACCTTTGCCGCAATAGCAGATAGCGCAGCTGTCCTGGCCTCAGGATTCTAACTTCAGCAATCTCTGACGGTTGCAGCTTGAATCGTGGCGTACTGTTTAGATGCACATGAAAAGTCGTCAGATGATTCCTTGAAAAGCGCTTGAACCGTGGGTGTACATGATTCCAACGACGTTGATCTAGCTGTGTAGTCTCATGTTTTTGTACGGTGAGCCCAATTTCCTCATAAATCTCACGAATTATTGCCCTCTCTGGAGTTTCCCCGGCATCAACAGCTCCTCCGACCGAAATATCCAAGCGGCCAGGAGAAAGGATTATATGAGCGGAGCGCTTTTGCACAACATAGCCCGAAGGAGTAGTTATGATTGCATGACAAGATCGATGCCAAACATCTGGATCCTGACTAGCCCACGATATTGGGAGCCGATATCCCAGCTCTTGATTGTCGCGGTCAACAATATCAACCCAGCTCAGCTCTGTCGCCTCTCGAATGAGTTCGTCTACTTTACGAGCAATCTTTTCGTAGGTTTCTTCCGCAGCGTTTTTTCGATTAGTCCTGTGCTTATCTACATAGACATCCCAGTCTACGATGTCCCACGCTTGTGATTGATGCTCATTAAAATCAAACATTCTTTTTGCATCTCGCATGACGTCGTCATGCATAAAAATGATTAGGTCAGCCCGGTTTAAGAGTTCGTTGGTTGTTTGTGTTCTGCGAGGAGATAAGCCCACATCTAATGCGTGTCGGGATGCAATATACTTGGTCAAAGGCGAGGTCGCGTGAACGTTCCGGTAGTATCTTTCCGCCTCAATTCCACTACAAGAAAAAGTTACGGAACGATTCGTGCAAGTTTTCAGGGCATACAGTATTGCTATCCGGCTTCGATATACGTTACCCCGGCAGACAAAATGGATATGCTTTTTCTTCATAAAGATACATCGATTATACCAGCAGAACAAAGCCTCAGATCACATAGGAAACGAGGGTTGTTAGCATTGCTTTTTTATACCGTTTATGTTATAATTGAGCAATCCCATGAGAGGGTGGCTACCTGGACCTGATCTGATTGTGATCGGATCCTGGTTAGCTGCCTTCTCCCTGGTGGCACGTCCCAAAACCTGCCCTAGGAGGGTACCCTTTGAACCTGAACAGAATGCGATCCACCTGGGTCATGGTGCTGCTCCTCGCAGTGCTGACACCCACCATGGCTCTCGCCTGCGCCCCGGCGGCGCCCCCGAGCACCACGGTGCCGAGCTCCACGACCTCGACGACGTCTTCGACCACTGCGTCGACCACGTCCACGACGTCCACGACCTCGACCACCAGCACGACCACGTCCACGACGACGACGACGACCACCGTCCCCGAGCTGACCGAATGGGTCTTCACCCTGAAGGTCGGCATGACGCCCGCCCTCGTGACGAAGTACGGCGGCCCTGCTGCCGCTCGTGCCAAGGTCGATCAGCAGCTGGCCACGGTGAACGCGGTGTACGGAACCCAATTCGCACGACCCATCCGTTGGGTCGTGCAGGAGTTCTACACCTACACCCAGCCGGCCGCGAACGAACGCTTCGTCCCGCATCCGAACGCCAACTTCTTGCTGCTCTACAGCGAGAACACGGTCGAGGATGACGGCGGCTACCTGCCGTTCACCTACTCGGTGGTCATCCGCTGGCTGCCGACCGCGCCCTACAACGGCGTCTTCGGCCCCTACGCGGCGGACTCGCTCATCCACGAGCTGGGCCACGCCCGCGGCGGACTCGACCTCTACAACCTGGGTGTCGATGCGGTCAACAACCCGATCAACGGTCAGGCCTTCACGGCACCCGGCGGGTTCATGAGCCTCATCTATTCCCAGACGGAGTTCGACGCCTACACGAAGAACATCGTGAACGCTGGCCGAGCCAGCCTCTACAACGATGATCACATCGTGAAGCAGTCGCTGCCGCCCACCTACCGAGTGAAGGCAACCCGCAACGGCGTGAACATCGCCGGCGCAACCGTCGCGCTCTACCCCTCATCCTGGGGAAGCCGATCGGTGAGCAGCACCCCGCTCCTCACCGGCACCACGGATGCCAACGGCGTGTGGCAGTTGCCGCGCGACCCCTTCAACCCCAACCTCGCCTACACCGCCTTGGAGTACCCACTCTTCTTGGCGAAGGTGACGCAGGGTGCCTACACCGGCTACGCCTGGCTGTCCTTCACAGACGCCGGAAACGCGTACTTCGCGAATCCGACGGCTGCGTACCAGCTCAACGTGGCGATCTCGTAAGAGATCTCTCTGTTCCTGTTCATCACACCCCCGACCATGTGTCGGGGGTGTTCTACTTTCCATATTGAATAGACCGAGAATTACTGGTATAGTATTTCAGTTCGCACGGGTGATGAGCTCAGTTGACTGTCGCGACTTGTCGCGCTCACGATCAGATGCTCTAGCCACCTATGCTGCTAGCACCATAATAAAAATACTCTTCAATTCATGGGTGATTAGCTCAGCTGGCTAGAGCATCTCGTTTACACCGAGAGGGTCGGGGGTTCGAGTCCCTCATCACCCACCATAGAAAAACCACCTCCTTGTTGAGGTGGTTTTTCTATGTAGCGATACGTTTTAGAACTAGGCTGCAGACTGCTGAGATTCGCCAGCTTCACGGGCGGCAATTTCCTGCATCTTGGCCTCAATTTCTTCCTGACCTGCAGTTACAACGCCATTTTTTGCTGCCAGCTCCTGAAGTGCCTGGAGACGCAGTTCTTGGTTGGTCAGTCGGTTAGTCTCATGCTTCCCTCTGGTTTTAAGCAATTTCTCAACTTGCACGCCGTGCTCTGGTGAGGCATCAATTACAGCTGAGCCCTCACTATGCTGCTGAAGCATAGCGTTTAATTCATCGGCCAGACCTTGATTATCGCGTGGGTCCTCGGGCGCATCCGAAGCTTTTTCTGATCCTTGTTGTAACATATCACTCTCCTTTTCTTCGAGAATAGTGTATCATACTAGCGTTCCCATTACTCACTCGGGCGAGTGGTGGAATTGGTATACACGACGGACTTAAAATCCGTTGCCTCACGGCTTGAGGGTTCGAGTCCCTCCTCGCCCACCATAGGTATCCTCTCGTATCGCGAGGGGTCTTTTTTTATCAATAGAAAAACCCCAAGCAATATGCTTAGGGTGCGGACTGTAGGGCTATGAGCCTGTTGCCTCGTCAATGCCCCACCTGGTGCCATGGACGGGTACGCCACCGATTTCGGCAACGCCGTGCAGCGATAGTCGCTGGACAGTGTTCTCAAGGGAGCCGACACGAGACTGAAGCCGGTGGCACTCCGCTTCGCGATGCCGGAGAAGCGTCTGCGCGTCGAGCAACTGCCGTCTGGCGTCCTCTTCCTGCGTCTGGCGATGGGCCAGGAGCGTTTCGGCTCTCTGGAGGCGCTGCGAGAGTCGCAGACGCTGGCGCTCGGCGTCATCGAG
>CAYSMD010000040.1:0-4764 GCA_964432055.1 uncultured Candidatus Saccharibacteria bacterium | reverse complement strand
TTTCATAAATAATCTCTTCGAAGTATAGATGCTTCATATGAGTAGGATACACGCAATCACAGATCAAGGCTATTCTATATATTCTATTCGGCCGGACTTAGTCCCGGTCATTGGGCTTATGGGTTGCTACCACTGCTGCAGAACAGCTCGAGATGGCTAATCTGGCAAAAGGTGGTAATTTTTTAGCTAAACAGGTATAAACGTAGTATGTCTCTGCAAGATCTCGCAAAATCCCATCCCACTCCTTTTCTGGCAGTTTCCCGTCGCACGCTGAGTGAAAATTTTCATCAGCTTAAGTCTGCCTTGCCTGTCTCCGGTATTCATTTTGCAGTGAAAAGTAATCCTGACGTTGCTGTTTTGCGTGTCTTGGCGGAGTTGGGCGCGAAATTTGAGATTGCATCCACGTATGAGCTGGATGTTTTGCAAGAAATTGGAGTAGAGCCAGCCGAGATTCTGTATAGTAACCCTGTTAAGTCGGCGGCCAGTGTGCGCCTAGCGTATACAGCTGGTGTGAGAACCTATGCCGTGGATAGCTTTTCAGAAATTGAGAAGATATCGGAAAACGCTCCAGGGTCGAATATCTATATTCGTTTGCTCGTGAATGACTTCTCTTCAAAAATACCACTATCAAAGAAATTTGGGATCCATCCATCTGAAGCGGTTGATGCGGCTGTCTATGCCGTCGATAGGGGTCTCGTGCCACTTGGCCTGACATTCCATGTTGGCTCTCAATGCACCTCGACTGACTTATGGGACTTTGCCTTGCAGTCATGCGGGAAGGTCATGCGAGCTCTTTTGGAGAAAAATATCCGCTTGCATGCCTTAAATATCGGTGGCGGTTTTCCGGTGGAATATAATGAGCCAGTTCCTGAGATTGGTGAAATTGGAGTAGTGCTCGAGCGCGCTATGAGTGAGTATTTGCCCTATAAAATCCATCTACTTGCTGAGCCTGGAAGGTATTTGGTGGCAGAGGCCGGTACGCTGATTACTTCTGTGATCGCTCGTTCGGTGAGAAGTGGAAAGAATTGGATCTACACGGACACAAGTGCGTTCCACGGACTACTTGAAACCATGCCTTGCCAGGGTCAAATTCAATACCCCATCGCTGTTCTCGGCGACGATAATGATGACGGATCAAGGCGAAAAGCCCGATACATTATCACAGGTCCGACGTGTGATTATCTAGATACCTATGCCAATAATGTGTTATTGCCGATCGATGTTGCCGAAAATTCGCTCTTGGCAATCTCTGTTACCGGCGCCTACACCGTGCCGTTCGCTTCATATTTTAATGGCTTCCCGCCACCGAAAGTAGTTTTGTATGACTAACGAAAACGCCAATCAGCAGCCGGTTCAGGCATATAATGAGTGGGACCCACTCGAAGAAGTAATCGTCGGTCGGCTGGATTTTGCAACCATCCCTGAATGGCATTTGCAGCTTGAGTCAACCATGCCGGAGCAGTGGGAAAGTCTCTATAAGCAGCATGGTGGTGAGCTATTTTCTCGTGAGCAAATTGAGGCCGGGCAGCGTGACCTTGAGGGGTTTGTGAAGGTTCTTGAGGCAGAGGGAGTTACCGTGCGTCGTCCCGACCCGGTGCGCTTCAATCAGTCATTTAGCACATTGCACTGGGGAGTGAAAGGTGGACTTTACGCCGCAATGCCAAGAGATTACTTAATGGTGATCGGGGATGAGCTCATCGAATCGCCTATGAGCTGGCGTTCACGGTATTATGAGGGCGATGCCTATAAGTCACTAATCAAAGGATACTTTCAGGCAGGGGCAAAGTGGACTCAAGCACCAAAGCCACAGCTCTTAGATGAGTTATACAACGATGCATATCACGAGCCCATTGAAGGCGGTGAGCCGGTGTATTCTATCACTGAGTTTGAGCCTGTTTTTGATGCTGCAGATTTTATGCGTTGTGGCCGCGATATCTTTGTTCAGCTGAGCAATGTGACAAATCAGTTCGGCGTTGATTGGCTCCAAAGGCATTTGGGGGATGAGTACAAGATTCATGTACTTGACGTAAATGACTCTCATCCGATGCATATAGACGCCACATTTTGCCCGATTGCGCCTGGTAAGCTGTTTATAAATAAGCATCGTTTTACTAAGATACCTGAGATGTTCAAAGACTGGGAGATATTAGAGGCGCCTGAGCCAAATATACCCACCTCGCATCCTCTTTATATGACAAGTCGATGGCTGAACGTGAATATCCTGATGCTTGATGAAAAACGAGTGATCGTGGAAGCTGGCGAGACCGATACAATTGAGGCGTTCCGCCGGTGGGGATTTACTCCAATTCCAGTCAGTTTTCGGAATTTTAACACCTTTGGTGGGTCTTTTCACTGCGCCACGACCGATGTACGTCGCAGGGGAGACCTGAAAAGCTACTTCTAGCTTTACAAATACACTAAAAAGTAGTATAATAGGCAACGATCTTCGGATTGTACTTTCACTCAACCACGACCCCTGGAGGGCCACATGGAGACCACAAGCAAGGCTGCTGAAAAGGAGCTGGGTACGTGGTCATTCTACGTGGCCTTCGTCCTCTCACTGCTGTTCGAGGCCACACTCGTTCGACTACTGGGCTTCACGCTCGGCTTCATCGCACTTCTCTTGGGGGGTGCCGCTTTGGGGCTATTCGCCCTGAAGTACACCGATCCGAGCAAGAAGGCTCGTGATCCGTTCTTTCGCGCCGCCATCTGGTGCATCGAACGTCAGCCGTTCATCGGCTATCTCGTTCTTGGTATCTTCCTTGGAGGATCGCCGGGAACGGCGGTTGCCTACAAGAAGATGCACTCGCGTCACACTCTGGCGCTGACACTCCTGTCCGCATTCCTCTTCGCCCTCACCTGGGCGTTGATCTTCTCGCTCTGAAGGGAGCACCATGAAGGCAACCATCGAACGACGAGTGAGTCTCATCGAGGCTCTGAAGTTCTGGGCGATCTACAAGGAGCAGTTCATTCCTCTCACCGAGGATGCCCCTGTCTACCAGATGCTGCCCTTGTGGCAGTGGCTGCGCGCCATGTTCTACCCCAGGTTCTACAAGTTCGTCAATCGCGATGCGAATGGCGAGATGGTGAGCCTGGGCGTCATGGGTACGCGACTCGAGGACTTCCCGTTCTTGAGTGTGCCGTACTTTCGGAAGCACCACAACGACTACTACCAGCGTCGGGCTCTCTACTACTTCATCACCTTGGTTACCAAGCCGGGGCGTGAAGGCGAGGGGAACGCCGAGGGGCTGATGGAGCTCATGGCAGAGACTGTTGGGCGAAACGAAGCCATTGCGGTTTTCGACGTCTGTACAGCCAATGCCACCTCGGGTCTGCCTGAAGCCATCCATGCCATGGCGGGTCAGTATGTCGATGTCGACCCGATCATCGAGTTTGGCATCGAGCGGTACGCTGGAATTCCAGCGCATCTCCGGAGGGAGTGAGGCGAAAGCCTCCTCCCTCCGTTTTCATTTCCTGAAAGACACGTTATTAGCTATACTAAAAACAGTTATGATTCAGGCGATAGTCTATATTCCGACAATAATCGGCCTCGTGTTGATTGATATTTTTGTTTTCTTGAGTAATCCAAAGAGTAGAGTAAACCAGGCTTTTTCTGCGTTTTCGACATTACTCGCATTGTGGCTGATCTGTTTGTTTATAGCCGATACCGCTCAATCGTCTGAAGCAGCACTATTCTTTGTGCGGACAGCGATAGTGTTTTCATCGTTATATGTACCGGTCTTCCTTTACTTTGCATATATATTTCCCGCGTATCGAAGTATTAGTCGTATAAAAGTGGTGCTTTTGAGTATTGTGCCATTACTCATGGCAGCTCTGGCATATTCCGATCTGATGATTGCCGCAATCAAGATACAGCCCTGGGGGGCCGAAGTGACGACATCTGGAGTTCTCTATTCGGTCCAGGGGCTCTATGTATTGCTTTACATGGTAGCTGCGTTCGTTATTTTGATCCGGAAAGCTCGTCGCGCACGGGGTAAAGAGAAGAGCCAGCTAGTCTTAGTATCAAGCAGCGTAGGCTTTGTTCTGGTTGCGAACATTGTGACGCAAACAGTGTTGCCGGTACTAGGCGTGACACAGTATGCTGTGTTGATCGGAGTTCCGGCCTTTTTGGTATTGATTGCTGCGATTGGGTATTCTATCCTGAAACATCGCCTATTTAATATTCGTGCAATTGTTGCTCGATCATTGGCTTATGCTTCCTCAATTGCTGTTTTTGCTTTAATCTATGCGTTCCTTGCATTCGGGCTTGCGCAAGAGGTATTGCTCAAGAACATCCTTACGACTGAGCTATCAAGAGAGATTTTCAACGTCTTCCTTGCTGTTGGGCTGGCGTTTACCTTCCCGAGAATTCGGCGGTTCTTCGAGCGTATCACCGACCGAGTGTTCTACCGCGATCGATATGATCCGCAGCTACTTGTCTCGGACATCGGTCGGGTTTTGGCTTCGGAGATCCTGCTTGAGCAGCTCGCCAAAAAGGTGCTTGTGCTCATTGACGGCCAGATGCGCATTGAGGGCAGTAATATCGTGGTGATGAGTGGGGAAAAGATCTTCTACCAAACGCATGCTCGACAAGGCGAGGCGGCGTATGAGGCTGCCGAGCTGGCACGCTTCCAACGAGGTATAACGATCACCGATGAGCTTGCAAACGGCGAGAAGCGCGATATTCTCGAGCGCCATAATGTGCGCGCTATCCTGCCACTACGCACCAAGGAGAGCTTCATTGGCTACCTCTTACTTGGGGAG
>CAYSMD010000039.1:1396-5316 GCA_964432055.1 uncultured Candidatus Saccharibacteria bacterium | reverse complement strand
ATCGCCGATTGGATACTTCTGCAAGTAAAAAAATAACCGGCAGTCCTCCCCTTCCAGGGAAAACAGCCGGTGCAGAGCTTTACGCCACGCCCACCTCGAGGCGAGAGCCATGTGTCACGAACTGATCGATGAACATGGTCTGCCCGTAGGTATCGAGCTTGGCCCGATTGGTCGACGACACCAGATCGTCGTACATCCGCCGACACATCACGAAGCGAACTTCCATGTGATAGCGCAGGCGAATCCGTTCGGCGATCACCAGGTGGTTCCGAATGTCGTTGCCGACCAGGTAGACGATGCCTCGCTGACGTTGCTTGGCCAGGGGAATCGTCTGGTCGGCGACCCAGTGGTTGAGGTCGTCGTCGATGTCGCGAATCCGCTTCTCCGTCTCGTTGACGGGCTGAAGTGCATTCAGCACCTGTCGAGTGACTCGGATGATCTGATTCTGACTGGCGCGCTCCAGATTCGGTAGACGCACCCACGGGAACTGCTCGGCCAGATTCGACTGAGCGTAGTCCTGCAGGATAGCCCGGAGCACCTGGTCACGCTTGGCCGCTTCGGCCGAAACGACGTCGCTGTAAACCTGAGTCAGGCGCTCGACGAGCTTGGCCTGAAACAGCGGATGCGCGGCGAGCCTCGCCAGGCTCTGAAGTGAGACCTTGTCGGCACGAGTCAGGTATTCCGGGAACACCTTGAGTGCCTCATGCGCGAGCACTTGCAGCTTCTCCGGCGCTGGTACTTCTGGCGTCCAGGCGCGCAGATACTCGATCTGTTCGCGGCCCGGAAGGAAGAAGGCATGCGAGAGTCGGCTCACGTACGTGCCGAGCTCAGGAGTTGCCTTGTACTCAGGCTTCTCGAACACCGACCAACCGGCCTTGCTCAAGAGCTGCTTGAGATGATGACGATCAACCACGGTCTCTCGACAAGCTGACTGTGCCTCACCAGCCTTCTGCATGAAGACGCGACTCCGAAAGTCGACGTCCTCACAGGTGAGGCCCAGACTTTCGACACCGTCCATCTGGAGCCAAGCGTTCAGGCCGGCCCAGTCGATGTCGGCATCTGAGCCGTAGTGCTCAGCAACCGTGAGAGACACATTGGGAAAATCGACAGCGATGACTACCTTCGGACGAACTTGCAGTTCTCGCGCTGACATATCTCACCTCCTCGGTGGCTCGCGCGGTGGAAAGGTACTAATGCTGCCAGATTATACTATATATATCTAAAAAGCTCAAGTATATTTATTACGCAGAACGGCGAAACACATATACCGCCACCAAAACGGCAAGAAATGTCCCGAGAAATGCCTTCATCGCGGTTGCGAGACAGACAGCACTCACCGAGTACCCCACAACGATACAGTCGCCACTGCATGAGCCAAGCGTGTAGCACCAAATGTAGGTCAAGATAGCAACTACCAGACCTGTAATCAAAGCTGCAATAAAGAGCTGCAAGCGGCGAGTGAGCTTATTTGTCCGCGCCGCCACGTGCTTACCCGAGCTTCTTTTTGAGTTCTTCAACGAGCTTCACAGGAGTCGGATCAATGCCGTTCAAGATTCCCATATATGCCGACACATAATCCCCGAGCAGCACAGTCCAGAGGAGCTGCTGGACTATAGTCTGGCCATCTGCCCGAATTACAATCGGCTCGTAACCGTGATCTTTGAGTATTTCCCTGGTAATCTCAAAGCGCTTGAGCACCCGCGGGTTATCGAGGTCGGACTCGAGCTGCACCGTGGACAGCGACTTCTTCTCGGGGAACAACCACCCCTGATACTCGTTGTGATTCAGCTCAGGATACACATTGCAGTAAGCCAGCTGCTTGGCATTTTCATTAATATCAATCTTCCACTTGTAGGCAGCAGAACGGAGCGTCGGCCCAGCATAAATCACACTCGGATGCCCGTGGAGATGTGAGGCAACCTCACGGGCGATATTTTCTCCCTGCAGATTGTCGAGATTGAGTTTCGCCTTCACTAGATCAAGCCAATCGGCAGTCTCGAGCAGCTCACGACGCACATCGATACTCCCTATCCAGCCGAGATCGCCGAGCAAGCAGGCGAGCGCCTTGAGGCCGGCAAAGGCCGAGAGACGTGGCTGAGACACCTGTGGGAGCTCGAGCGTGAGATAGTTCTTCTCTCGCGCTATGTCGAGGAGCTTGCCACCAGCCGCCATCACGACGATGCGGGCCGAACGCTTCTGAGCCTGCTCGAGTGCAGAGAGCGTCTCCTCGGTATTACCGGAGTATGACGAAGCCACGAAAAGCGTCCGCGTACCAACATACTCGGGAACATCATAACCCCGAACTACCTCCATTGGTACAGACAGTCGACCAGATAGCCAGTTGCGAGCGAGATCACCAGCTAAGGCCGATCCACCCATCCCGGCAAGTACAAAGTTCTCGAGTCCCTCACCCCATGCCGGCGTAACGTCATCGGTCATAGAGTCCGCGAAGTTGAGCCGCAAATGCGCCGGCTGCGCGTCGACAGCGTCAAAAATATGATGTGCATCAAGTTCGGTGAGTTTGGAAAAATCTTTCATATTCGTATTATGCCCGCTTCTTGTGAACCTGTCGAACTCGAAGCAGTACCAAGCATTGCTTTTTTTGACAAAAACTGGTAACATATGCCCCATCGACTGAAGATTCGAGATAGAGTCACCTCGGTCGAGATTCAACCCCCAGCACCTACGATCCCCAAAGGATACGAAAATGCCCCAGCAGAAGCCCATCACGAAGGCCCGCGAAGACCTGCGCAAGGCGCTCGACAAGGCCCATCAGGGCCGCTTCGAGCCCTGCCTGCAGCTCGCCTGCCGCAAGTACCGCCTCATCGGTGAGTCCCGCGACAGCGACCTGCGCATCTGGGACGCGAGCATCATGCGCACCCCCGAGCGCTTCTTCGAGTGGCTCGAGGCCGTGCAGATGGCCTACCACGACACCGGCATCATGACCGCCGGCTACTCGGAGTGCGTCCTCAACGCGATCCTCTACTGGTACGGCCGCGCACCGCGCCACGCCTACTGGAGCGAGCGCTGGCGTCAGTTCGCCGAGATGCCCGAGTTCGCCCCCTGGGCGGAGGACGTGAACGCGAAGATGCGCGCCGTCCAGCTCGGTCTCGACCCGGTCCTGGCGATCGCGTAGCACCATCCCCCGCGGGAACCTGCAATACCCCTGTTAGACCTCAACGTCTTTCAGGGTTTTTTCTTGGCCAAAATTTGATTACTAAAATGGGAAGACCCCAGGTGGGATTGGACCACCTGAGGCCTGATGTAGAGATTGCCGGCTCTACTTCCGGATGGGCGAGACGTGACCGTGTCGGTCACCCCTCTTGGTGTCGCCCGCGTAGCGGATCTGCGACCCCATGAAGTCGGGGTCGCTGCCGGTGCGGCGACGGAGCTTGCGCGTCTTCTGTGCGCCGCGGATGCGACGACGGACGCGCGAGCCGATGCCACGGAGGGGCGGCTCCTCGATGTCCTCGAAGGGCTCGTCCTCACCGAGACTGGCGTAGAAGTCCTCCCACCAGTCGGGCTCGAACGGATCGGGCTCGGTGATGGGCTGGCTTCGGGTCATGGTGTTGGCCATGTGTTTCCCCCTTGGGTAGGTGTCGGGTGTGGTCAGACTCGGGCGAGCTCGCGCTCACCCATGAACGGCGTGCAGGTCGGCTGAGTGATGAGCGTCCGGGGACGCTCGGGCTCAGCCGCGATGCGCTCGACGAGATGCACGTAGTCGGCGAACTCCACCTGGGTGAAGGGCACCTTCGCAGTGAAGATCGGGCCGAGCATTCTGAAGTTGTCGCTGCGCAGGGCCAGCGCGCTGTGGCGGAGCTGTGTTCCGCTCCACCGATCGCGATGGTAGTCGACCACCTCGATGCGTGTGGTCACCCATCGCATCATGTCGTCCACCGTGATGGCGGTCGGCCTGGTCT
>CAYSMD010000039.1:0-1296 GCA_964432055.1 uncultured Candidatus Saccharibacteria bacterium | reverse complement strand
CGTGATTCTTTGAAGCGGTTGCCTCAGAGATTACGCCCTCCCACAGGCTTCGCACTATATCAAATTCTGTGGGAGAGGACAAAGTGTTTGGAGTTGGGGGCCGAAGGGGCCGGAAGCAGATGCATAGCACCCGTGTGGTCGAACCACAGCTTCCAGCCCCTTGGCCTGAGCTGACGATCAGCTCTTGCCCCCCTTGCCCTTGCCGGGACCCCGACGCGTCTCGCGATCCTTGCGGTCGCGCTCGGCGCGCTCGAGCTGGGCCGGGGTACGGCCCTTGCCCTTGCGCTTGGGGCCGCTGGTTGCGGGCTTGGGCTGACCAGGCACGTGGGGACGCACGAGCTCACGCTCGAACATCTCCTCCCACCTGGCGGTGATCGCGTCGTCCTCGATGAGAACGTGACCGTTGTCGGCCACGACCTTGGAGAAGAACGCGAGCGCCTTGCTCATGTCCTGGCGCCGGAGGCCGTGGAAGAGGTACTCCCGCTGCTTCTCGCCGGACTTGGCGAGGAACTGCTTGAGCATCTTCTGCGTCGGGCCCTCGGGCAGGAAGTCGAGCCAGCCCTGGCTGAGCCACACCTCGGCTTCGGCCCACACGTCGAGCAGCAGGTCGATCTCGCTGGATGCGATCTCGAGGTCGTGCTCGGCGGAGGAGATGCCGCGGGTGAGGTAGCCCCGGTACTCGGCGTCCACGAGGGGGTTCCTCGTGTCGTCGATCAGGGCCCGGCTGCGCCCGTAGAGCGCCCCGTAGCAGGGGTGCTGGCGGATGCGGTCACGGCGCTCGACGAGCATGACGCTCGCCAAGATCCCGTCGTGCACCCGTGCGGCCGAGCGGATGCTCTTGGCGCGGGCGAGGACGGACGCCTTGTCGCCAGTGAAGGTGCGCAGCACCCATCGGAGCGACTTGCCGCCCTCGGGGAGGTTGGCGTCGTTCTCGATGATGTAGTCGCGCACCAGCGGCCAGCGCGGGTCGTTCACGCGGTTGTCGATGAGCTCGATGAGCTCCTGGGCGGCCTGGGCGGCATCCGGGACCACCGTGGTGGTGGGGTCGGTCGGGGTGGTGTCGTTGGTGGTCTCAGTGGTCTCGGTCACGGGTATCCTCCTTGAAGGATGGGGTAGGTTCGTCTCCGAAGGCCACTTGGTCTCCGGATATCCACTGCCCTAGAGTGAGCAACAGGTATCCGGAGACCGTATTTCCAAACACTTTGTCAAATAACTACCTGCCATCTATCAGATGAACAAGTTGATACATTATAGCAAAAATCAGCTTATTTGTCAATATATATTGGCAAATATTAT
>CAYSMD010000038.1:0-5987 GCA_964432055.1 uncultured Candidatus Saccharibacteria bacterium | reverse complement strand
AAAATGTAACTAGCATAAGCATAAGCATTTTTGCCGTCAAATACAAGTATGGCCCATTTGTTTTTTAGACGAAATTATTTTTTACCATAAGAGTTTATAGTATACCGTTAATCGATCACTGTGACATGATCGTCTTTCCGATACATCACATTTTCTAAATGCAGCACTCAGGCTGCATGACCTATCGACGCGTATAAGGCAGCCACTCGCGATATTTGACTTTATTCCTACCTGATATAAGCTATAATGGATAATCTTATTATGAGCGATGAACACACACCGTTGCCCCGTCACATTGGCTTCATCCTTGATGGTCATCGGCGCTGGGCAAAAGAACATAATATTCCCTTGCTAGAGGGGCACCGTCAGGGCTACAAAAACTTCAAGAAAATCGGCCTTGCGGCGCTGGATCGTGGAGTTGAGGTCGTCTCAGCCTATGTCTGGAGCAAAGAAAACTGGCAACGATCCGCCGAAGAAGTGAGCTATATAATGAGGCTACTTTTGTGGGTCGCCGAACACGAGCTCGAAGATATTCACAAGCGTGGTGTGCGAATATGCTTCCTCGGAAACGACGATAAGCTCGATCCAAAAATCCTCAAGGCTATAGCGAACGCCGAAGAGACAACAAAGGACAATCGGAACGGCACACTCGCACTCTGCCTCAACTATAGTGGCCAGCAAGAGATCGTTGATGCCGCTAAGGCAATCATGCAAGAGGGTATCCCAGCCGACGAACTTACTCCAGATCGGTTTGCGGAGTACTTATACACACCTGATTTGCCGCCGGTCGACCTGCTGATTCGCAGCTCTGGAGAGCAACGCATATCCGGATTTATGCTCTGGCGCATAGCTTACGCTGAACTTATGTTTGTTAACAAAAAATGGCCCGACTTCACCGAGCAAGACCTCCAAGATGCTCTAGATGAGTATGCCGGCCGACAACGCCGCTTCGGCGCCTAGGCCTACCTACGTTCTCAAGACTATGCTCAATTAGCAGTAATGCGCACACTCTTCACTAAATTGTCCCGAGAGGCCTGCGTCTGATCCCAGGTATCCTGCCGGCACGTCTGAACAATGTGATACGTATGCCCAGCCAGCGTACGGGTAGCAACCTCAGAAACTTGTGGCTGCGACTTCTCGTCAATATAGCTAAAACGATTACGGATGAGCTCATATTTTTGCTCGCCGTTAACGGCCGCAACCTGAATCGTCGGTAGCGACACCTCAGCCTTTAAGCCGGTTGTAGACCCCAAATATTTCTCGCGAGCCGTTTTTGTCAGTAGCTCTAAGTTTTCGGTTGTACCAGCTAGACTTGCCCGCACTACCTGTACGGTACAGGTTCCGTCCAGGGTTGAATATGACTTACCCTCAACTGATTTGGTATTTTCAACTGTCCAGCCAGTCAGAGCACCAACGTATTGCCAGTTAGCATTCTTAACTAAATATTTTGACCCATCGGCCTGCACTAAACCAGTCACCGGCAGAGGCGTCCCCCCAGCTGTCGGGCTTGTATTTGTTTGTACAAACCTGATGAGCACAGCTGCGTTCACGATAATGATTGCTACAATGAGGGCTAATGCAGCCCTCGGTACCCAGCGAGGCCATTTCAGTGTGAGACGCAGATAATATCGGTGCAACCTACGATACGTAGTGGCTAAAACACTATCGCCGTATTGCCAGCCTTTTTTCGACACAAGGACATGGTCTTTCGTGCGCATTGTACCGTCAGCCATCATAATGACGTCTTCCTGTGCACCGCGATCAGCCTTAGCGGCTACTGCAAGTACTCTCTCCTCAAGCTTGGCGGGCTTAACATGGGAGTTCCCGCCAGGATCTGATGACTGATTTGGCTCGTCAGGTGGCGCTGGTGAAGTAGACTTATTTTCACTCATACAAAAATATTACCGGCTAGTCGTTTCATAAGATTTTCGCAAACATAATTGGAATAGCATCTCAATCACATACTACTGGAAAAAAGAGGTGACCGCTACAATTCTTGCAGCGGTCACCTACGCGAGTGATAGCTCTATCTTTTTGCGGCTATTCTTCCTTCGAGCTATCGCTTTTCTTCTTTTTGTCATCCTCATCATCGCCGAAGCCCTTTTTCACTTCACGAGTAAAACCACCAATAGATCGACCCAGTTCGGGCAGTTTTGCAGCACCAAAAAGTAATAATAAAATTAAAACAATAATAATTAGCTCAGGCAAGCCTAATCCGAAAATTTCCATGTCTCCTCCCTTTTCTTGCCCCTATCTTATGTCACTTATTGCCAGATAGCAAGCTACCTCAAAGGATGGATAGCATCCGAGTAACGTAAAGGGATTTCGATTTCGCAGCACATCGTTTTTTTGCCGCGAACTACCAAGGTAATCTTACCCCCAAGGCGTTGCATAATCATTCTTGCAATATACAGGCTCATACCTGCCCCTTCCTGATTAAACTCTAGTGTACTACCAAGACGCGAGAAAGGTTGAAACAGCTTTGAGACATCAATGTCATTTAGGTCTGTTAGCTGATTCTGAACTATCACCCTAATACTGCCCGCATGAGAAGTCGCCCGAATAATGACCGGTCCTTGAGGATCACCGTGACGATCAGCATTCTGGATTACCGCTGCCAAGACGAAATCAATTACCCCAACAAACCCCATAACATGTGCATGCTTGAGCCCATCAAGACGAACCTCGAAGTTGCGTTGCGGTGAATGAGTCTGCACTCGCTGCACAATAGTTTCTAGCTGCTCAGTAATACTGAAGTTGCTCTGTGATGCTCGCTGAAAGATTTCTGGATCTTGCAATTCTTCTACAATCGTAAATTTCTCGAGCAATTGCTGCATGCTCTGACTCGCACTCAAGAGTATCGCTCTATCATGAGTTTCTGAGAGCTGCATAATTGATGACGCCATCAACCCATAATCATGCTGGAGCTTTGTACTGAGCTCATGCACAATCTCAGATCGACGGCGCTCAAGGGCAAGTATCTCGCGGTCAATTTCTGCTGCTAATAATTTTTGCTGCTTCATGCGTCGCACAAAACCCACACTATTCATGAATACTAAGATCGCGGCAAACATCAATAAGACCTCTAAGATGACTAGCTGCGCCGTAAAACTCAACGGAAAAACCAATCGTGTAAGCACATTGTATGCAATCACAAGCACGAATGCCGTTAGCATTGGCGCCCAGAACAATTTGCTTTTGAGGGTTGTCTCGACCGAAACTCGAACAGCCTCTAGTCGCCCTGCCACATCAGGCGGATTTGCTAATTCGGCAACGCTCGAATCGATGTAATGATTAACATCCTCACTTAAGCTCTGCGCCAATTCCGAAACTATCGCAGCTCGTGCTACCTTTTTTGCCAACATCAGTTCTAATGACATATGTATAGTTGCAATAGGTGTACGTAAGTTGTGCTGGAGCAAGCGCAAGAAATTTTTAATATCCTCTTGGAGCTGAGCCAGCCGTTCATAAACTGCGCGGATTCTCATGACATTGCGGTGTTCAACCCCAGCTTGAATGGACAGTATCAGTGCCATGATCAGCAATAAGATGAAGAGTAGTGAAGGGAAAATCCAGGGCTGTTGGCGCCAGCGCTGCCCAAAGTCAGTCTGCCGGAGGCCGGAGAAAAAATCTTTCTCAGCCGATTCTGGCTTCGGCGAGGTTGTGGTTCGACCGGGTATGGCTGGTGTCTGCTCACCTGTGGGCTGCAATGACGAAACAGTTGGTGGCACACTACCACTTAAAGTCGGTGTCGGGGCACTGGACGACGGCTGTGGAGTAAAATTTGTCGTATTACATGGTTGCCCAAGCGGACACAGAGGACTCGTACCGCTTGATGTTGGACAAGCCCGACCGTACTCGCATAGCCCATAGAGATTATCGCTGTAGAGCTCATCGGCACGAGCTGTACTACTAACTCCAAGCAATGATGCCACTACAAATGCAAGCAACACGCAGATACGCACCCACGTAAAACGCTGGACACCCGTACGGATATCATACTTGCTACCGTGACTATTCATAAGAAAAGCATAAGCCCTGTACGACAGATTGACCAGCCTATCGCTTGCGCTTATGCGCCTTGATGGGGGACAATACACACTAGACATAAGTAATTTGTGAGGCGTGTGCTTGTACGATGGCGTATAATCCAAAGATTTTGTATCCATCTGCCTATCCAGCGAATGGCGGTAGTACACTCTATATTGTTCCGCCCGCAACCACTACGATTGTGAAAAATATTGTCATGACGAACACCACCAGCGATGACGCTACCCTGCACCTGTCGGTTGTTCCGGCGGCTGGCTCACCATCGGCTTCTAATCGCGTCTTATCAGATCATACGGTACCAGCGAACGGTATCAATACCCTTGATCTTAGTATTGTCATGCCTACCGGTGCTAGCCTCCATGCCACGAACAACACGAACCAAGCAATTGTCGTTACTATTTCAGGAGTCGAGATTAGCTAATGTCACTTTCAAGTAGTTTTCCAACCGTAGATCCACGCCCGGTCGCACGGCGGGTGCTTGTGAGCTCATCTGGACTAGCGACCACGGGCGGCGGGTACTCTGTTAATAATCAAATGGGTACAGCCTTTGTATTCAGTGGTGCTGCCCGTAAGGCTGGCGGCCATGGCATGATCTCCACCGCCACGATTGTTGATAAGGCGAATATTATTGGCGCGGTCGACTTATGGTTGTTTAGTCAGGCAATCACCCCCGCGGCCGATCGCTCGGCCGTCTCGTTTTCGGATAATGATATGCAGTACTATGTTGGCACCTTATCAATCCCCGCCCCAACAAACCTAGTAAATAACCGGGCGATAAGTGTCCCGGCACTTGGTCTAAACTATCAATGCAGTAGCACGAGCCTCTATGGCTACTTAGCTACCCTCACCTCACACACTACTTTCAACGAAGCCGACAATATCCAAATAGCACTAACCCTCTACTTATTCTAGGATTACGCCCAGATGCCTGGACGCGTTACGCCACCAACTCTCCCACTCCGTCCCGCTGACGACAACTCCAAGTACATGGCCAGCGGCCTCATGCTTGCCTACCCAATGCTGGAAGGGGGCGGCTCGATTGCAAAAAACTACGGTGGCTGGGGTTCCTCGGCGAATCTGACACTGTCGAACGCCTCGTGGACAAAACGAGAAACCGGCATGGCCAGCTTATCTTTCTCTGCTGCCAACGCAGTTGCCAAAAATACGCTGATGGCCAGAACCATCCCCGGCAACTGGAGTTGGGCAGCGTGGATCAAGCTTGACTCAACCCCAACCTCTACACCAAAAGATCTGTTCTCGTTTCGCACCAGCTCTGGCGTGCAGCAGGTGCGCGTCTGGGCGGACTCAACTGGCCTATGGAGCTGGCAGAAGAGTGCCACCGCCGATAACTACTCGGTTCTGTCGCCCAGTTATTTCCCAACATCCGGTCCAGTCTTAATCATTTCCACATTTGCCGGCAATAACTTAGCCCCAGTTCAGATGGTCACCAACACCGGCATGCGCTCTATTCCCACGCAACCAATCAGCTACGCCGCGTTCAACGTCGGCCAGGGTGCGCAAGCTACCACGCTCGATGGCTTTTACCTTGGAAACGATCACCAAGATACTGCACCATGGGATGGCAACATTGGGCCATTTTATTTCTGGAACCGTGTTCTCACGAATTCCGAGGTTTGGGAGCTGTGGCAGGATCCGTACGCACCGTTTCGCCGCAATAGCGCCAACTTTTATGCCCCAATGACGATGCGCGCCTCAAGTGGCTACGCATTTACAGGGGTTGGCAAAACTTCCGGACCCAAAACGATTATTCAAGACCAAAATTCACTTTTCATTACCGTTGAAGATGATTATTTTTACCAAAACTCACCAATCGATACATATATCGAATTCGAAAATAATCTCATCACTCTCAACATTAGCGATGACTACGCGTATGTTTCTAGCCCCGTAGACACACTCAGCCCTCCGGAATTCCT
>CAYSMD010000037.1:2995-6055 GCA_964432055.1 uncultured Candidatus Saccharibacteria bacterium | reverse complement strand
CGGGGTGTGGCGCAGTTGGCTAGCGCGCCTGCTTTGGGAGCAGGAGGCCGGAGGTTCGAGTCCTCTCACCCCGACCAGTATTCATTCGTCCTAACCGGGGGCGACTTTTTTATTTCTAGCCCCCGGCGTATACTAGAGCTCATTATGAATAGTAACGACATCTTCGCCCAAACCATCGGTCAATTTATTCAAGATAATTTCTGGATCATCGCCATCGTCTACGTGTGGTCGCTCGCCTGGAAAGCCATCGCACTTTGGAAGTCAGCCCGGCAAGGCCAAGGCGTATGGTTTGGTGTTTTTCTCGTCGTGAACACCTTGGGTCTTTTGGAGATCCTCTATATTTTTTACTTCGCGCGGCAAACTGGCCTACCCCACGGCCTCTCGAAAAAAGATCCAGAAAAGAAATAAGGCCACGACGATAAGTCGTGACCTAGGGCTGCCTCTAACGGCGGCCGTTTTCGGCGAGTAGGCCTTCCTTGAGGAGGCGCTCCTGCTGTTCGATGATCGCCTCGAAGATCGCCATGCGCACTGGCACCCCATTCCAGGCCTGCTGGAAGTAGCGCGCCTGAGGGTGTGCATCGATCTCGCAAGCAATCTCCGCCAACCGTGCCTTGGAGCTGTTGATCGGCAGCGGATGCATGATGATTGCCCGAGGAGAGAGATAGTGCGTCATCTCCGAATCGAGTCGATACGCAAGCTGCAAGTCATGAAAGGCCTGCTGCGAGAAATCCTTGCCGAAGCGCT
The DNA here is from genome assembly GCA_964432055.1 of uncultured Candidatus Saccharibacteria bacterium. GTDB lineage: Bacteria > Patescibacteriota > Saccharimonadia > CAILAD01. Next base: position 5,311 of record CAYSMD010000037.1, on the reverse strand, counting down.
CTTTCTGCAGACGCGTCCAATAGACAACATCTGCAGCCTGGATTGCCACAGCCGGATCTCGCTCGATCTCGTAGCTGTTGCCGCTGGCGGTGATGATGTCGAGATACCGCTGCGGCAGATCAAGCTCCTCCGGACAGCACAGGACGAGACGAATGTCCGTGTGCAAGCAGAGGAAGATAACAAGCGAGTGGACCGTTCGGCCATGCTTGAGATCGCCACCAAGAACAACCGTACGGTCATCAATGCTGCCGAGCTCATCGAGCAGCGTGAAGCAATCGAGCAGCCCCTGAGTGGGGTGTTCGCCATGTGCGTCGCCCGCGTTGATGACAGGCATCATGCCGGCCGCTGCGGCGGCCCGCTCGGTGCCACCGGCTTCGTCGTAACGAACCACGGCGATCGGCAGCGGATGGAAGCCGCGCAGGTTCTGCATGGTGTGCTCGATGCTCTCACCCTTCACTCCGGATGAGAACTCACGGGCATTCTCGGTAGATGCGACGCCCATGCCCAGATTCTGTGCCGCGGTGTCGTGCGAGATTCGCGTACGGGTGCTGGGCTCGTAGAAGGTCAGGTACATCATGTAGTCCCGACCGACCTTTTTGAGCTTGCGCCACTTGCGACGTGCTTCCGGATCGCCTCGTCGGACGCGCCGCTCGAGGTCGCGGTAGAGCTTGGCGTGAGAGAAGAGCCGAGCCAGATCATGGCGATCGAACTGTTCAGCGGAGATGAGGTGCCGGGGTCCTTTGCTATGCGCATACCACGCCATAGACACTCCTTTTTTGCAGGTACAAGGTCAGGCCCATCCTAATGAGTTTCTACCAGTGGTGTCAAATGAAAAACCCGCACCAAGATTGGTACGGGGTTGATTGGGGTGCCGGCCTCAGGCGCCGCCGCCAGACTCCGAGCCGCCAATGAGCACCGGCGAAGCTTCGGATCCACCCAGCAGGGTGTCGAGGTCGAAGGACGGGGCTCCACCAGAGCCACCACCCGTTCCGCCACCGACACACGCCGGGGCTCCGCCGGTGCCGCCATCGATGCCGTCGCCGGTGCAGACCGGGGCGCCACCACCATCGCTGCCGGAGCCGCCCGAAGAAGGTTCACCGCTCATGGCAGGGTCGACGAGGGCCGGCAGATCACCTTCATCGAACAGCTTGATGAAGGTGATCATGACGTCCGGAAGCTCTGCGCCGTAGACCATCTGATCGCCGAAGATCTCCGCTGCTGCCGTCTTGCTCTGGATCTGGCTGGTCTCCCAGGCGATCGCGATCTTGGCGATGTCCCCTGGGTCAGCCATGAAGATGGCGTGGGACTGCACCGAGACGGGCTGGACGACTCCACCGCTGAACGCCAAGGCGATCGGGCAGTTCGTCGAGCTCCGCATACATCCGAGCGGAAGCTCATCGAGAGTCTGCCACCCCAAGGCCTCGATGGCCTTGTTGATGAGCCGCAGGGTCTCCGCGCGCACATTGACTGAAGGTTGGTCGACCATGATGACCGCCTTTCATAAGAGAAGGTTCATGGATGGGTCAAGTCTAGCTGTCTCGCAGACTAGCGTCAAGCGGTCCACGCACAATTTCGAAACGAACAAACGGGCGTTTGACCGCAGATAGCGATTCATCAGACAATGGAGGCTAGAGCGCAGCTTCACTCAATGACAACATCTCACCGCAAACCCCACCACCCAACTCGTCTCGGCACCATGCTCACCTGGATCAGGCGCCACCAGCATGCCACCGCGATAGGCATACTACTCATCGGCGGCCTGCTGACACGCTTCTGGCTCTTTGGCTACCCTAACCAAACCGTGTTCGATGAAGTCTATTTCGGTAAATTTGTCTCGGCTTACTTCACCGGAAACTATTACTTCGATATCCATCCACCCCTCATCAAGCTCCTGATTGCTGGCTATGCCAAGCTCTTTGGCTATATCCCGACTGCCAGTTTTAGCGCAATTGGATCGGCATTTACTGACAACAACTACCTCATCCTTCGCTTCCTGCCATCGCTAGCTGGTGCGCTCCTGCCACTGATCATTTACTCACTGAGCCGTGAGCTCGGACTCAAAACTCGCACAGCCCTCGTAGTTGGCATCTTGGTTATTCTTGAGAACGCCCTGCTCACCCAAAGTCGTTTCATTCTTATCGATAGTTTACTCCTGGCAGCCGGCTTCGGTTCGCTCTGGTCTTACTTTGTCTGGCGCCGCAGTCGACGCTGGCCCTTCATCGTGCTGGCAGGAGTGCTAGCAGGCATCGCCATCGGAACGAAGTGGATAGCGCTACCATTCCTCTTTTTACCACTCGCCTACGAAGCGATTCAGCT
>CAYSMD010000037.1:0-2895 GCA_964432055.1 uncultured Candidatus Saccharibacteria bacterium | reverse complement strand
TTCATGTCTCGGGAGTACCAAAGCTCACTCGAGGGAAATCAGTACACCTCCGAGCCGTCACTCACTCAGCCGACACTGCCGCAAAAAATCGTCGAGATTAACCGAGAAATGTACGCCGCAAATCAACGACTTACGGCCGGACATCCATATGGGAGCAAGTGGTATGGCTGGCCGCTCATGATCAAACCAATCTCATACTGGGTCGATGGCAATAAGCAAATCTGGCTCTTCGGTAACCCAATCATTTGGCTGAGCTCAACCTTCGCGGTGATCACGGCTACACTTGCGCTCATCACTCGCGTGATCAAGCCTCGCAATCGCCGTGCCGTAGCTTTCTTACTCGTCGGCTTCTTCGTCTGCTGGCTCCCCTTCGCACTGATTAGTCGCGTGATGTTCCTGTATCATTACCTGACACCACTGATTTTTGCGATCATGATTCTTGGCTTCTTGATCGACTCTTGGCGTATGCGCTGGCAGGTCACACTGCTCATGGTATGCGCAGTTAACTTTCTCATGGTCGCGCCTTCGAGCTACGGCGTGGAGCCAGATGCCCTAACACAAATCTGGCGATCAATACCGCTGTGGCGTTAAAAGCTCAAACATAAAAAAACTTGCTATACTTATGAGTATGAAAAAAATCCTCATCCCCATCGTCGCCATTATCGCTCTTCTCGCCATCGGCTATGGAGCCTACGTGCTCACTCAGTCGAGTACCACAACTGATACCACAAGCTCAACACCCGAGCCGAGTACTGCAGTGTCGGCCTCGCCATCTGCAGCTTCACCGAGCACTTCCAGCACCGCCATTACATCGGCGCAGCTCGCGAAGAACAACGGTAAAAGCGGCGCAAAGTGTTGGGTGGCAATCAATGGCACCGTCTATGATGTGTCGAACAGTAATGAGTGGCGCAATGGCGAGCACACCCCTTCGAATGGCCAGGCCAAATGTGGCCGAGATGAGTCATCATCGATCGGCGCATCGCCACATGGATCAAGCGTATTAAGCAGCTTGCCGACTGTCGGCACGCTCGCTCAGTAGTCTAGCGAGATTTTTTCGTAGTTTTCTTCGCCTTAGCAGTAGGCTTCTTCTTGGTTGGCGTGGTAACAATTTCGGCTTCCTCTGGCGCTGGTGGAGCCATGGCTGCCCTCGGCTTCTTGATGACGAAATAGTACACGACGGCTGCGATTCCCCAAAGCTGGATGAACATACTCACAACCAGCACGATAATCCAGGTCAGCCGCTCATCTTCGTTCTGCCAATCTTTGCGCGACAATGCGTCGATGAGCATCAAGATCCACAGTACGAACAGATAGATGACGAGTCCGAAGAAGAGTAGCCCAAACAAAAGAAAAAACATGACAAGTAGAAAGGCCCCTCCCGAATTTGTAGTTTCTGCTAGTAACGGCATGTTGCCTCCTATAATTTATGATTAACGTTAGCTCTATTGTAAGCACCTCAATCCCAATGCGCCACTCCTAGCAATTCGCAAAATATCATGGTAAAATATGTCGGTTGAAATACCTTCCTACGCGGGTATGGTATAAAGATTATTATTCCTGCCTTCCAAGCAGGCGATGCGGGTTTGATTCCCGCTACCCGCTCCATGTTTCACGCAGACTTCCTGAACTTCGACGAGCCCCGATAGCTCAGCTGGATAGAGCAGGAGACTTCTAAGCTCAAGGTCGTAGGTTCGAATCCTACTCGGGGCACCATGGTGGGTGTAGCTCAGTTGGTTAGAGCGCCGGGTTGTGGTCCCGGAGGTCGAGGGTTCGAGACCCTTCACTCACCCCATATATTGATTTTTTTACTTATTATGTTATAATACATATCAAGCGCTAGCCAATGCTAGACACCAGGTCTCCTGGTCCCCTCCCAATGGAAGGATATGTACCTTGTCCAAGCGACGCATACCAGCCACAGAACTGATCAGGCTGCAGATCATCCAAGCCTGCCTCCGTGACCCCAGCATCCCGAAAGAGTTCCAGGGGATGATGATGCACATGACGAGCACACTGGGTGGCGACAGCTGGTGTTCGCGATCAGACACGCTGCTTCGCATCTTCGACGCACCGTGCCCGATGGTGGCCGTGATCAACCTCTACCCAAGCCCTCTCGCAGCTGGCTGGCAAAAAGGCACCTGTCAGCTCATCCGGACCGACGATCGTGAAGTCGTCTGGACATTCGGGGTGCGGATCGAGGAATCACGACTCAACGTCGAGCTGACCGGAAGTCCGGACCCGTTGACGGAGCCAAGCCTCCACCCACACGACTAGATGTCATTACCCCCGTGACCACTTCATCGCTAGCTAGCGCATGAGGAGTTTACGGGGGTTTCTCTTTAGTCGGATAACCACTACTGGAGACCTGCAAGAACTTATCTAGGAATCATGCATGTGTGCTGCACAGTGGTTAGATATTGACTTTATTACACTAAATCAGTATAATAACCGGCGTCCTCATCGTTCGTCTTCTCGTTCGATATTGATGAGGTTGAACCTTACATGATCCACACCACGGAGCGCTTTCAAAGAGCACTCCACACACGTTCGTGACACACGATCCCACTAGATCAGAGTTTGGCCTCACGGCCACATGCATTATTTTTGAAAACAGTCTCTGGCGGCGGATCGTTCATACATTGGACGCCCCGAGCTTTGTTGACGAGATTCACTTAAAACGCATGGTCGCCCGGCTAAGTCTTTCAGGAGTACCTATACACTCCCCTGGAGACTCTGCCAAAAAAGGCACAACGCTGGCAGGAATCTGCTACCCACGCCCTGCGAGGAATCTACCTCGCCACCACATGCGCTCGGGAATCCTAGCACCACGAACACACCAATCTAGCGGAAACATCCGCATCACCCACGAGAGACCCCTCTCGTGGGTCTTTCATT
>CAYSMD010000036.1:3854-6249 GCA_964432055.1 uncultured Candidatus Saccharibacteria bacterium | reverse complement strand
GCATGGGTATTCGCCCGACTGTACGTGGTAAGGCTATGAACCCGAACGATCACCGCCATGGTGGTGGTGAAGGTGGTACCTCAATTGGTCTTAAGCGACCAGTTACACCTTGGGGTAAGCCTGCACTTGGTGCGAAAACTCGCCGCCGTAAAGCAACTGATCAGTACATCATTCGCCGTAGGAAAGGAAAATAAATGAGTCGTTCACTCAAAAAAGGCCCATATATTGATGCCAAACTCTTGAAGAAAATCCTGGCTCTCGGTCCGGATGAAAAGACCATTATTAAGACGTGGGCTCGTGCTAGCTCGATTGCTCCAGAAATGGTCGGCAAGACGATTGCCGTACATAACGGCAAGACTCATGTTCCAGTATTCGTTACGGAAAATATGGTTGGACATAAGTTGGGTGAATTCGCTCCAACCCGTAAGTTCCGCGGTCACGGCGGTAAATTAGCAAAGGCGCAAGGATAATCCGATGAAGACCCGAGCTGTTGCTAAGAATCTCAAAATTTCGGCACGTAAGTTGCGACTTGCGGCTGGGCTCGTGCGTGGCATGCGCGTTGTTCAGGCTGAGCAAGTTTTGGCTGTTACCCCAAAGAAGGCCGCAGTCATGACCACAGAAGTGCTCAAGAGTGCTGTAGCCAACGCGGAGAACAATAATAATCTTCGTAAGGCCGCCCTACGCATCGAAGAGATTCGTGTAGATGAAGGCGCAACCACCAAGCGATTCCGTCCACGATCTCGTGGTATGGCTAACCCTGTGTTGCATCGAACTGCGCATCTCACGATCGTGCTGACTGATGAAGCCGCCCCAGAGAAAAAGCCAGCTCGCGCTCAAAAGGCCGCTAAGAAAGAACCAGCTGTAGCTGGAAAGGAAGCAAAGTAATGGGACAAAAGATTAATCCAATTTCAATGCGCCTTCAGGCTGATCGCCAATGGCGAAGCCGCTGGTTTGCTGGTCGTGAATATCGCACGCTCCTCAAGGAAGACCTTCACATACGCGCTATTCTCCATAAAATGCTTACATTCCGTGCTTCGGTTGCTCGCATTGAGATCGAGCGCAACACTGGAGAAGTCATTATTAGTATCTTCACTGCCAAGCCTGGAGTCGTTATCGGCCGTGGTGGTTCGGGCACCGATGCTCTTAAGAAAGAACTCGCGAAAGTCGTTACTGGCAAGCTTCGTATTAACATCGAAGAAATTCGACAGCCTGATCTCGAGGCACAGCTCGTAGCCAATAACATCGCTAGTGCTTTGGAGCGCCGCATGCCATTCCGCCGTATCTTGAAGAACGCCGTTGAAAACTCTATGAAGGCCGGTGCACTTGGTGCCAAGGCTCAGGTTGGTGGCCGTTTGAATGGTGCCGATATGGCCCGCACTGAAAGTGTTGCCCAGGGTTCGATCCCACTCCATACAATTCGTGCCAAGATTAGCTATGCAACTGCTGAGGCTCATACGACATTCGGTATTATTGGTGTGAAGGTTTGGGTCTACACAGGAGAGGACAAGTAAGATGCTACTCCCACGTAAGACCAAATTTAGAAAAGCCTTCAAGGGTAAGAATCGCGGTGTTGCTACACGTGGCTCAGAGATTGCTTTTGGACGCTATGGCCTCAAGGTGCTCGAGAACGAGCGTCTGACTTCGCGTCAGATTGAAGCCGCTCGTCGTGCAATGACTCGCTACATTAAGCGTGGCGGTAAGGTTTGGATTCGCGTGTTCCCACACACCCCTGTTACTAAGAAGCCAAATGAAGTACGAATGGGTTCTGGTAAAGGCGCGGTTGATCACTATGTGGCTCGGGTTCAGGCCGGCAAGATCGTCTTCGAACTCGATGGCGTGACCCTGGAAATTGCCAAGGAAGCCATGCGGCTCGCAGGACGTAAGCTGCCAGTAAAGACTCGTTTCGTGGTACGTGACGGAGTAGGAGAGTAAGTTATGAAGATTCGTGAAATTCGCCTCAAGACCGACACTGAACTCGCGCAGTTCATTCGTGAGACCCAAACTAAAATTGCTGAGGGCTATGTTGATCTTCGCACTAAGGAAGTAAAACATGTTCGTCAGATTCGTAATCTGAAGACCGACCTCGCGCGCGCGCTTACCCTACAGAGTGAACGTGAACTAGCAGAACTGGAGAAGCAAAATGGCTAGAACAATGATTGGCAAAGTTGCCTCTAACTCGATGCAGAAAACTGTAGTCGTGACTGTAGAAGCACTGAAGACCCACCCTATTTATAAGAAGCAGTACAAGACTACGGCTCGTTTTCACGCACACGATGAAACCAACGAACTGCCCGTGGGCACCATGGTGGAGATTGCTGAGACTCGCCCAATGAGTCGGATGAAGCGCTTTACTGTCGTCCGAACACTTGATGCTCCTGGAGCTGGCGAAAAGAAG
>CAYSMD010000036.1:0-3754 GCA_964432055.1 uncultured Candidatus Saccharibacteria bacterium | reverse complement strand
GGTAGTGCGATTCGCTTTGATGAGAATGCGGCTGTCATTATCGACAAGCAGGGCCAGCCACGAGGAACTCGTATTTTTGGGCCAGTTGCCCGTGAATTACGTGATCGGGGCTATATGAAGATCGTCTCACTTGCGCCGGAGGTGCTCTAATGTTAAAGATTCAGTTAAAAGATAAGGTTCTGGTTACGACCGGTCGCGATAAGGGGAAGACTGGTGAAGTTATCGGTATCCTGCCTAAGGAGCGCAAGGTAGTGATCGCTGGTGTGAATACCGTGAAGCGGCACCAGAAGCCAACTACGCAGAATCCACGCGGCGGTATCGTAGAGCTCACAAAGCCTATCGAGATGTCGAAAGTACAGGTACTTGATCCAAAAACTGGCAAGCCTGCCCGCGTGAGCTTCGAAAAGAAAGCTGACGGCTCGAAGGAGCGAATCTTTAAGGTCTCTAAGTTTTCTAACAAGAAGAAGGTCGCTAAGCCAGAAACCAAGAAGATCGACAAGAAAGAGGTGAAGGCATGAATCGACTTCGCGAACGCTACCAGACAGAGCTCGTAAAGGGACTCACAAAAGAACTCGATGCAAAGAACGTTCACCGAGTACCTAAGCTCACCAAGATTGTTGTATCGGTTGGTGTTGGTCGGGCTGTTCAGGATCAGAAATATCTTGATAATGCCGTTGCAACCCTCAAGAAAGTTACCGGGCAGCAGCCGATCATCACGAAAGCTCGCTTGTCGATTGCCGGCTTCAAACTCCGTGAGGGGCAGTCAATTGGTGCTAAAGTCACACTTCGTGGTGAGCGTATGTATGACTTCCTCGATCGCTTGATCGCTGTAGTGCTACCACGTATCCGTGACTTCCGGGGACTCAGTAATAGCGGCTTTGATCCAAAGGGTAACTACTCAATTGGGGTTTCTGAGCAAACATTATTCCCAGAGATTAGCTATGAAGACGCGCAGCTGACTCACGGCTTGCAGATTACACTTGTAACAACCGCCCAGACCCCAGCCGAGGGTGAAGCACTTATGCGCGCACTCGGATTACCACTAGAAAGAAAGGAGGCCAAATAATGGCACGTAAAGCACTTATACAACGTGAAATCAAACGCGCCCGTTTGGCCGAAAAGTATGCGGCCGCTCGCGCTGAAATGAAAGCTGCTGGTGATCTCGAGGGCTTGGCAAAATTGCCTCGCAACTCGAATCCGATACGTCAGCGTAACCGCTGTGAAATGACCGGTCGATCGCGGGGATATATTCGCCGCTTTGGGCTTTCGCGCATTACCTTCCGCGAACAGGCATCCAAGGGCCAGATCCCTGGTGTCCGTAAGGCAAGTTGGTAGAGAAGGAAGATAAGGAAAAACTATGATAACAACTGATCCAATTGCAGACATGCTGACTCGCATCAGAAACGCCGCCGCGGCCGATAAGGTTGAGGTACGGCTACCGCATTCGAAGATCAAGCAGCGTATCGCTGAAATCTTGGTTCGTAACGGCTACATCAATGGTGTGACGAGTGTTGAAGAAGGCGGATTCCGCCAGCTGGTGTTGGATATCGACCAGCAAAAAACTGATAAACCAATCACTGCACTGATTCGTGTTTCGAAGCCAGGCCGCCGTATGTATGCCAAGCGAGATGATATTCCACGTATTCTCGGTGGCCGTGGCATTATTATTGTCTCGACTTCTGCTGGTCTTATGACTGGCTACGAAGCTCGTGCCAAGGGTCTCGGTGGTGAATTAATCTGTAAGGTATGGTAGGGCAAGGCTATGAGTAGAATTGGACGCAGCATTATTACCATCCCAGAGGGAGTGACTGTAACTCTCGAGGGCGATCAGATCATCGTCAAAGGCCCCAAGGGGGAATTAACTGTCGGCATGCCGGAAGGTTTTAAGCTCGAACAGGCTGATGCCAACCTATCGGTCATCAAGCTCAAAGAAGACCGTGAGACGAACGCTCGTTATGGACTTTTGCGCACACTTATCGCGAATGCAATTATCGGCGTGCACACCGGCTTCGAGAAGAAGCTTGAAATGAACGGCGTTGGATTCCGCGTCGAGAAAAAAGGCGAAGGTCTAAACTTCTCACTCGGCTTCTCGCATAAGATCGAATTCAATGCGCCATCAGGTATCGCGCTGGCGATCGAAGGTAATATCATTACCGTATCAGGAATTGACAAGCAATTAGTTGGTCAGACGGCAGCACAGATTCGCGCGCTCAAGAAACCAGAGCCGTATAAAGGTAAGGGTATTCGTTACATTGATGAACGAGTCCGACGTAAGGCTGGTAAAGCAGCAGCCAAGGGAGCATAAGTATGAGTACAAAAGAACTACAACGAAAACAGGTGAACCGCCTCCGTCGAGCCAATCGTACCCGAGCTCGCTTGCATGGTACTGCCGTGAAGCCACGCTTGTCTGTGTTTGTATCGCTGCATAATGTTGCCGCTCAGCTGATTGATGACGATGCTAGTAAGACACTCGCTGCCGTGAGCACTCTGAAACAGAAGGACCTCAAAGGTAAGACGATGACCGAGAAGGCAGCTTGGGTCGGCGAGCAAATTGCCACAGCAGCCAAGGACCAGAAGATCGAAGCGGTTGTGTTTGATCGTGGTGCTAAGCAATATCACGGTCGAGTTGCTGCTCTAGCTGACGCTGCTCGCGAGAAAGGGTTGAAGGTATAACCACTATGAAGCCAATGATTGAATCACAGGGACCTGAACTAACAGAGCGAATGATCTCTCTTGACCGCGTTGCGCGTGTTGTAAAAGGTGGTCGCCGCTTTCGTTTCCGCGCAGTTGTTGTCGTCGGAGATGGCTCTGGTCAAGTTGGAGTAGGTGTGGGTAAGGGTGGCGATGTTGCTAGTGCAATTCAGAAAGCTACGGCCGTAGGGCGTAAGAGCATGGTAACTGTTCCATTGATGGGGACTACCATCCCGCACGAAGTGACCGTCAAAAAAGGTGGAGCTCGTGTCTTCATGAAGCCTGCCCCTGAAGGTACTGGCGTGATTGCCGGAGGAGCTGTTCGTTCCGTTCTGGAAGTCGCTGGTGTTCGTGACGTCTTTACAAAGGCTCTTGGCTCAACGAATAAGATCAACAATGCTTATGCAACAATTCTAGCGTTAACGATGCTGAAAACCGATGAAGTCAAGCCTGCCAAAAGCGCTCAGAAAGAGGTGAAGGCATGAAATATCATGAACTAGAAATTTCGACAAAGACGAGTCGTCGACGGGTTGGTCGCGGTATCTCCGCGGGTGGCGGTAAGACTGCTGGCCGCGGAACGAAGGGTCAGAAAGCTCGTACTGGTAAGAAGATCAAGCCAGGCTTCGAAGGTGGTCAGACGAAGCTTGCGATGCGTCTGCCAAAGGCACGTGGGTTCACGAGTGTAAATCGTATTGACTACAACGAAGTATTGGTTGGGAGTCTTGCAGGTCTCAAGGCGGGCGAGGTTACTATCTCGACCCTCGTAGAGGCTGGTGTGATTAAGCACGCTAAGCAGCCGGTGAAGCTTTTGACTGCAAAAGACGGCCAAAAGCTTGATAAGAAACTGACCGTTCGGCTGCAGGGCGCAACCAAGCCTGCAATTGCAGCCATCGAGGCTGCCGGCGGTACGTTCGAAGTAACCGCCTTCGAGCGACCACGTAAGAAGACTGCAAAGACTGATAAGTAACCATAAATAGGCTATTTAGCTGAAGTTTTTATAGGTATACTGGAGGGATATGAAGAAAGATACGCTGAAGCTTTTTTGGCGCAACCGTGATCTACG
>CAYSMD010000035.1:0-6333 GCA_964432055.1 uncultured Candidatus Saccharibacteria bacterium | reverse complement strand
AAAAATGGTGCGCCCTGAGGGATTCGAACCCCCGACCTTCTGTTCCGAAGACAGACGCTCTATCCAGCTGAGCTAAGGGCGCATTTGCTCGGTTATTATACCTGATAGATCGGGTTTTTTCGAGTAAACAAAAAACCAAGGTGCTGCTGACACGACTTGGTTTTTGGTGCTGCTATTACTTTTAGCAGTGCTACTGCTGATACGTATTATACGGCTTATGCTCGAAAGCGCAAGTGATATTTTGCGCTTTTCGGGGAAACCATCCATAATATCACCTATGAAAACCGTCGATCCGCGTCGCCCAAGTGGCTTTCCAGAATATACCCCTGCCCAGCAGCTGGCCTTCAATGGGCTGCTCGCGAAAATTCGAGGCAGCTACGAAGCATCGGGCTTCACGCCGATCGAGACACCAGCGCTTGAACTCGCCGAAGTGCTCCTCGCCAAAGGTGGCGGTGAGACCGAGCAAGAAGTCTTTCGCTTTGAAAAAGGCTCGAAGGATTATGTCATGCACTACGACCTGACGGTGCCGATGGCACGCTACGTAGCCGAGCACCAGAATGATCTGGTTTTCCCGTTTCGACGCTCGCAGATCCAGAAGGTGTGGCGTGCCGAGCGGGCTCAGAAAGGTCGCGCTCGCGAGTTTTATCAGTGTGATGCCGATGTGGTTGGTGAAACTGATGTAGCTGTCGATGGTGAGCTGATTGCGCTCGCGGCCACGACCATGCGTCAGCTTGATGTCGGTGAGTTTACGGTTCGCGTAAACAATCGCAAGATCCTCAGCGGTATATATGAAGCGCTCGGCGTGCAGGCTCAGTCTGTGGAGCTGATGCGAGTGATCGATAAGCTCGAGAAGATTGGCGAGGCGGAAGTTCGCACGCTGCTCGCCAAGCTCGGTCTAGACCCAGAGGCGGTGAATATGCTTGTGACAACAGCCGACCTCCACGGTGCTCCAGAAGAAGTGTTGGCGCATCTGCGGAGTCTGAGTCTTGATAATACGACGTTCGTGACTGGCCTTGAGGAGCTCGAGCGAGTACTCTCAGCCGCCGCGTCTGCCGGAGTCTTGGAAGCCGAACTGATTGTTGACTGCGCGATTGCGCGGGGGCTGGATTATTACACCTCGACCGTGTTCGAAACAGTGCTCAAGGATCTACCTGAACTCGGCAGCGTATGCTCGGGCGGCCGATATGATGATCTGGCGCAGTATTACACCAAGCGTGAACTCCCAGGCGTGGGAATATCGATCGGCCTCACTCGATTGTTTGATGGTCTGTGGAGTGCCGGCAAGTTTGATGGGGGACGTGCTACAACTACGCAGCTGGTGGTTGTTGCTCTCGAGGAGTCAGCGTGGCAGCTGGCTGGCGAAGTAGCAGTTGCGGCGCGAGGAGCTGGTCTTGCCACTGAACTTTCTCTCACCGATACGAAGCCTGCAAAGGTATTTGCACGTGCTGATAAGCTCGGCATACCGCACGTTGCGGTGATTGGCGCCGAGGAGCTAGCTACAAATTCGGTGATGCTCAAAGACATGGCGACAGGCAAGCAGGAGCTACTTTCGGTCACCGATGCTCTCAAGATGATTGCTCGGTAGATGTTCGCATAATCCGTTCGATTTTTGTATAATTATATCTATGAATACGTTTGAGATCAGTCATGCTGAGCTAGCTGTAATTCAGCAGCGGATTAGCACGCTGCGCGCGGAAGACACTCAGGCTACCCAAGAGCTGGCAGATTCCACAAATAATGGTGCTGAGACGTGGCATGACAACGCGGCTTTTGATGCGGCCAAAGACAAGAAGAATCTGGCAACTATCGGCCTTGCGAAGCTGGAGTCGCTCCAGGCGCTCGCGAAGTTGATCGACGTACCTGAGCAGCCCAAGCAGGCCTTAGTTGGTACGCGGGTTCGCTATCGAGATGAAGATACTGGTCAAGAGCATGAGATTTGTTTGGCGGGAGACGCCGCGTGGCTCATGGGTGATGGCTGGGCAAGCGTGAAGGCGCCACTTGGGATGGCGCTCCACGGCGCCAAGGTCGGCAAGACGGTAAAGTTTACGTTGCCGAGCGGCTCTCGCGATCTGACGATTCTTGAGCTCGAGCCAGCTTGATTGCTAGCTCGACAGCTTGCTGTGGATTTTGAGCAGGCATAATCTTGAGTCGTTTTCGCGCATCGAGATATTGACCACTCAGTTGCTGGCTCCATCCGCCGGTATTCGCAAGGCCAACGATCGGTATGCCTGCTTGGTATGCCACGAGCATTTCGTTGAGAGTCCCAGATCCTCCACCGATGCAGATAATGACATCGCAGCTCAGTACGAGCGTGAATTCTCGACCGCCTCCACGCTCGAGGCCAGAAGCGATCAGGGTGCTGGGTTGCTGTCCAAAAACAGCTTCTTTGCGGCCGTAGGTGACGCCAATGGTTGTACCACCGGCAGCCAGAGCCGCTCGACTGGCTACTGCAGACAGCGAGTCGTAGTCTTTCTCGGCGCCAAAGATGAGCGTATTGTCCGAGGCTGCGATGAGCTGTCCGAGCTCGGTTGCGATTGCTGAGAGTTTTTCGGTATATGCGAGATCGGCCGATGAGCCCATCACGCCAATTTGTAAGCTTTGCATAGGTTTCTCCTCAAAAGAAAAAATAGTTGTAATAAGAAAAACCACCCACAGGTGTGGCTGGTAGTAGTGTGCGCACAGCAAAGAAAAACTTTTTGCTGTGCTAGGCGTGATGATGCAGGCTGAAGCAAGCGACCAGATTGGTAACCTGAAGAATCTCGGAGTTGAGAGGCGTTTGCTTCATGATGGGGCTATTATAACAAAATAAAATCATCTGTAGTACAATAGAAGTTCGGAAATAATTATGATTAAGATCGACAATCTACGCTTTGAATATAATCACAACCCTGTGCTCGACCGTATTACGTTTACGATCGGGCCTGGCGACCGCATTGGTCTGGTCGGACCAAACGGTGCGGGCAAGTCGACGCTACTGAAGCTCATCGAGGGTCAGCTCGACCCGACCGCGGGCAAAATCGACCGCACTCGAGACATCGTCGGCTTCATGCCACAAGAGCTTACCCCGTGGCGTGACCTCACCGCTCGAGCCTGCATTGAGCAGCTCACCGGGATTGCTCAGGCATACCAGGAGCTTGAGGCAGCCTCAGAATTAATGATGGAGGATGAATCTCGCTACAGCACAGCGCTCGAGGCTCTCGACACACTTGGCGCCTATTCTCTAGATGAGCGTCTGCCACGGGCTCTCCAGGAAGTTGGACTGACTACCGAAGCACTCGAGAAAAAGGTCTCAGACCTGTCAGGTGGCCAGCAAACGAAGCTTGCTCTGGCTTCGATTTTGGTTGCCAAATATGACGTCTTTTTGCTCGATGAGCCAACCAACAATCTCGACATCGCTGGCATCGAGATCCTCGAGAAATTTATCGCTTCGGCATCGGCTGGGTTCCTCATCATCTCGCATGATCGCCGTTTCTTGAAGGAAACCATGAATAAGATTGTCGAGCTCAGGGAGGCTGCCGGCGGTATGGGCTTCTTCGGTGGTGGTTTTGCCGACTGGCGCATTGCTGAAGAGCGTGAGCGGGCCGCGCAAGCCAGGGCTCACCGTGAAGCGGAGCACGATCGGCGCAAGCTCGAAGAAGCGATGCAGAAGAAGATGGCGCAGAGTGTGCGTACCGATCGAGCCGAGAAAGGCTCACGTGATAATGACAAGATGGCCACTGATAAGAAAAACGAGAGCGCGTCGAAGTCACTCGCGAAGGCTTCGAAGGCTCTCGAAACTCGCTTGGATCGGCTTGAAACTATCGATCGTCCAGATGACGAGGTCGACTTAAAGCTACTTTTCCCGACGACAAATGCCAAGCCGGGTGGCGATATGGTTAAGTTAGAAAAAGCCTTTGCTCAGTACGAGGGTAAAGCGCTCGGACCATATAATTTTGTGGTGCGTGGTGGTGATCGAGTGGCCGTGATCGGTCCGAATGGTGAAGGGAAGTCGACCTTCGTGAAGCTGCTTGCAGGGCTCATCGAACCTGGCAAGGGAAGTCGCGAAGTTGCCGAGGCGACGCGGATTGGCTATCTGGCGCAGCAGCCGGAGTTTGATCGACCGGAGGAAAGCCTGGTTGATAATGTGGCACGAATGGCTGGTGCCGATCAGACCAAGGCGGCGACTGAGCTAGCTCGATTCGGCATCGCTCGTGATTCACAAACTCTTCCGACGACACGGATCAGCCCAGGTCAACGCGGCAAGGCGTTTCTGGCTGTACATGCGCTGCGGGCGACTAATTTACTGATTATGGACGAGCCTACGAACCATTTGGATGTACGGGCTTCTGAGGCGTTAGGTAAAGCCCTCGCGACCTATCCGGGTGCACTTATTGTGGTGAGTCACGATCGCGACTTCCTGGCTGACGCGAAGATGAATCGTTTCGCCGTCGTGGAGAACGGCAGTATTTTATCCGAAAAAGCTACGGCTGAATACGTGAAGGCGCATCACTTGGTTGATGAAGAGTAGTATATGAGCGTACGGCTGAGAATCCGCATTGACTTGAACCTATAAAGTAGTATAGTATGCGCCCAGCCATCAGTACCCTGATGGCCGTAAGCGTAGGAAGACCCAGTCTTCTGAGTGTGTGCATAGGAGCACATATGTCCCGTCAAGGGAGTCGCAAGAACATGCCGCATGGCACACGTGGGGAGACTCACAGCCGCACGGCGAAGGGCGTTCAGCAACGCTCGACCACCAACGCCGACAAGGGGCGAACTTCTTCGCCAAAGTCACGTGGCAGCGGTGGCTGGGGTAAGAAGCGCTGATTCCATTGCGCACTTACTTCTTAAACTAGTAGGAGGTCAAGCCTCCTACTAGTTCTATTAATAAAAATGATGAAAATTACTCACATTAGAACTCCTCTACACGATACATCGGTGATTCGTGCTTGCTTAGTGTTACCTCTAGGAAGTGCGTTTGATCCGTCAGACAAAGCAGGCCTGACGCATGTCTTAGAGCATTGCTTGTATGCGCAGGCGGTTCAAGCATGGCAAAATGGACAAAAGCAATATGTGCTCGAATTCTTTACTGCCACCACATTTCGAGATCATATAGAATTTGATATCATAGTTTCTGTTGGTGATGAAGGCTGCATAGATGAGTTGCTTGCCAATCTCACAATGCCCCTGAAGATTACCGAAGACGCATTTCGGCGAGAATTAGAAACCTTACATCGTGAGCTTATAGAGCAGGAGTCTCACCCGGATTATGCTCATGAGCAGGCGGAGGCCCAATGGCTATACCCAGAAACTATAAAGAAACCCAATGGCGGTACTTCAGCCTCGATCCGAAACATAGAATTGGCAGATGTTGTTGAGTGGCACAGTACGTTAAGCGATTCCGAAATATTACTTATTACGACTGAAAATTATTACTCGAAAATGCCGCTTAAAGAGGCGCAATCTTGGCGTAATTCACATCCAGTTGCTTTCGAACATGTAGCAGGACCTGCTAATCTGAAGCTAGATCGATCGTATGGAGAGGACGCGATTATTCATGTTTTCTTAATGGCTCAAGTAGCGAATGAGAGTCATAATAATTATCTGTTGCTACTCTGTGCTTTGCTCGATAATCAGCTGCGTATGCAGGCCGAAGCAAGCGGAGACATGTACTATTTTGGTACGGATACGTTTACGGTTGGTGCTCAAACAGAACTTTCACTGACAGTGACTGTCGCGCCGGAAAAAGTTTCTTACTATCAAGCTTTCCTGAGGGATGTTTTGGAAAAGGCGGGTGATATATCTGAAACTGACTTTATTGATCTTCGTGATAAATTGGCCAAAACGCAGTCGATTACGCAGTCTGATCCCGCTGTCCGCTTTGCAAATTATTGCTTTTCAGCGATTGCTTGGGGCCAGTCGTGGCATGAATATCACGAAGCCGAAAAGTCACTAGCTCGCGTAGAACTCGCTGAATTTCTGAAATTTCTCGAGCGTCACATAGGAGACCCCGAAACAGTTAAAATTGCGCAGATTGTACCAGCAAAAGCTTAAAACCTCGATTTATTCTATTTTGATCTGAGCTGCAGTGAAGCACCCTGTTGAGTAGGTGAGCTTTTCACTGGCAAAGTGATTGGGATTATTTTAAGCCTCTGGCATAACGATGTTATTTTTGTGGCCGCGCTTGTTGTGGATGTATGGCGCAAGTAAGGCAAACTCTTCGTGAACTATTGTGCTCACGGGTTTAAAATCACAAGACTCAGTGCCGTTGTTGAGAACAGTGAGTCCAAGTGACTTGTTTTCATAAATAATCTCTTCGAAGTATAGATGCTTCATATGAGTAGGATACACGCA
>CAYSMD010000034.1:1921-6834 GCA_964432055.1 uncultured Candidatus Saccharibacteria bacterium | reverse complement strand
TGATACATTATAGCAAAAATCAGCTTATTTGTCAATATATATTGGCAAATATTATTGGAAGAGTGAGCGTCGCTCAGTTGAGGCTTGTGCCGAGCGAATCTTGAGGTGTTCGTATCGGGGGTCATCGAGGTCGCGCTCTGGGATCACCGACTGTCTTCCCTGTAAAACGTCTTGGGCCATCTGCCGTATTTCTCGACGTAACTGAGCCGCCTCTAGATCTGGCACGTCGGGTCTGGTGGACAATATTTCCGCACCAGCCCGCTGCGTGGCACTTGCCGACTGAGCGGATACTTCTGGACGGATGTTCTCTACACCTCGCCCCGAGCTTGAGTTCTTCTTATACCATACTGGAATTTCTACAGGAAATGAGTTGCCTGCGCGATCTTGCCTACTCCCTGCATTCATCCAGGCTGCCGATTTAATGTGCGCCCCTGGGAAAGCGCGCCGGAACACCTGATAGGCCAGCTCTTCAGTAGATCCACTTACCGTAACTTCATCAACAACCATGATATTCTTGCCATTCATATCTGGGTAGACCTCCTGCATCGCCTGAATATAGCTGTCGTATTCGCCATTTCGGACGCTCTCGGCAACCTCCTGTCGATCAGGTCGAGCTCCACCTGGTCCCTCCTGGGCATGCAAGTTCATAAAATTCACCGCCGGCTTTGTTTCGTGACCCTCTTCGGGAAACACATCCCAAAATGCATCCACGAGCCACCCTACAGGCCTTGCAGACTTATCAAGAAAGAACACCACATCGGCAGACTCATGCGCTACATCCGGCTCACCCGAGAAGCCGTGTCGTATCTTATCTAGCAAGCGCTCCGTATTTTGGACATACTTGGCGCGCATACCGTCACTATCCCCGCGCTCGATTGTTTCCGTAGGATTCACGCCCTCACGATGCGTAATCATCTCTTTGTAATACTCGGTGTCTAAAATCTTATAGTTGGTGTGAGACTGGGCTTCTGCGCCCTCTGTGACTTTTTCCATAATCCTAGAGTACCATACTGCTCAAGCCAGATGGGACAGCATAATATTTACTTATAATTATAATTATTGTACAATAGTACTCTGAACCTTTCGACCTAGGAGTTATCCGAAATGGAAACCGTTGATGACCTCATGACATCCGCTATCAAGGCGTACGAAGCCGGCAAGCCGAGACAGGCGCTCTCTACAGTAGCCAAGGTGACGAGCATCTCCTCCTTGGTAGCACCGGGAACGATGACTGATACTCAACTACTAGAAGCAGCGTGCTACTTCTACCTGGGCGTCGGCACAGCCACAGGCGTGCTTGATTCCACCCGGTGGCGCTTCGACAGATCAATTTACGGACCGCACACCCTGAGGATTGCCGAAGCGCTCTCCAAATCGACTGACAGTCCGGATAACCGTCGTCGAGTCATGGATGCGGCTGGCAAGTTCATCGACCCAACCGCACTGTCCGACCGGGCCTGGTACTGGTCCTTCTACGGGGACGTGGATGACGAGATCACGCCATACCGAGCCCTCGAGCACTACGGCACTGCCGACATGCTCTTCCAGAGAGCTGGCGACTTCGAGGGTGAGCTGCGCAACAAGCTCAAGCTGATTCGTACCACCCTCGAGATCGGCGAGTCGGCCTTCGTGGCCAACCTCTTCCTCGAGGCCGAAGCTCTGGTAATGCGCGTCGATGACGAAGCTCTGCGCGATCAGCTCTCCGAGATCTTCGTGCTCCACGCTGGGTAATCCATCTTCCCTTCCTGCAATATGCAGGGAGGTTTTTTATTTACATAATCATATACTCATGGTACTATTTGCCCTATTCGTACCTACTAGTGAATCGAGTAAGCAGATGGATAGATATCTTCATGCCTTCGATGCAGCCGAGCAGGCGCGCATCCAGGGCAACAACGAGAAGGCAGTCCTGCTCTATGCAGAAGCTGCTAGCCTCGCAGAGTACAGCTCAGCGGCCGATCTGGTCGAGCTCCATCTGAGGTGGGGCATGACGCTGCTCGATCTCGGAGCCGATCACGCCGCCGAAGCATGGACACATCTCATCGAGGCGAAGCAACACCGCCCCCACCTCCTGGAGTCAGTGGCCATCGACCGCGAGCTGGGTCGTGCCTGCCTGATAAAGCAGGATCTCCGCGCCGCCCGGCGCTACATCGATCTTGCACTTGAGTCTGCGCCCGATGAGGAGCCTGCAGAACGGGGTGCCTGTCTGGGCATGAAGGCTCGCTACTTGATCGCCGGAGGGTATGTGACCCATGCACTCGAGGACTTCGGCACTGCCAGCATGCTCCTCCAGCGCTCAAACAACCGCTACTACGAGCTCGAGAACGGACTCGAGTTCGCAGAAGCACTGGCCGAGCACTCCACCCTCGAGCAGCTGGAGAGCCTCAACAGCTATTTCGACCGAGTGGGCTGGCTCGCAACCAAATACGGTGGCAAGAGTCACCGTCGGCGCTGGCAAGAGCTGGTTCACCGCATTCGAGAGATGAAGGGTCTCGCCGTCCCGACTCACTAAACGGCGAACCTCACGGCCCCTCTACAGGGGTCGTTTTTCATACTAAAAAAGAGCCCCGTTATGAGGCTCTTTTCTCGATCTAGCGATGTATTCGCTACATCATTCCGCCCATGCCACCCATGTCTGGCATACCGCCGCCAGCAGGAGCTTCCTTCTCAGGAATATCTACTACTGCAGCTTCCGTGGTGAGGAGCATCGACACAGCCGAAGTCGCATTCACCAGCGCAGACTTCGTGACCTTCACTGGGTCAATGATGCCGGCCTTGAGCATATCTACCTGCTCGTTCTTTGCAAAGTCCCAGCCCATGCTGTCGGCCTTTGAGACGGCCTCGAGAATGACAGCAATGTCGCTGATCCCGGCATTTGCAGCTATCTGTCGGAGCGGTGCTTCGAGAGCCTTTGCGACAATCTTCACACCCACTGCCTCTTCGGCATCGGTGGTCTTCACATTCTCTAGGCGACGTGAAATCTTCGCGAGCGCAGCGCCACCACCAGGTACGATACCTTCGGCAACAGCAGCCTTTGTGGAGTTGATAGCGTCTTCGATGCGGAGCTTCTTTTCCTTGAGCTCGACTTCGGTCGCAGCACCTACCTTAATGACAGCCACGCCAGCTTCGAGCTTCGCAACACGTTCTTGGAGCTTCTCGAGCTCGTAGTCGCTGGTGGTCTCAGCGATCTGCGCACGAATCTGAGCGGTGCGTTCCTTGATCTGCGCTTCGGAGCCCTTACCTTCGACAACAGTTGTATTGTCCTTGGTAGCAATCACCTTACGAGCTTCACCAAGCATCTCGACTGTGGCGTCTTCGAGCTTGAGTCCGAGCTCCTCGGTAATCACCTGGCCACCGGTGAGGATAGCAATATCCTCGAGCATAGCCTTGCGTCGGTCGCCAAATGCCGGGGCCTTGATAGCGAGCGCATTAAAGGTGCCGCGGAGCTTGTTGAGTACGAGCGTAGTAAGCGCCTCGCCGTCGACCTCTTCAGCGATAATCACGAGCTCCTTCTTGCCTTCTTGAGCGAGCTGCTCAAGCAGCGGCAGAATCTCTTGGATGGAGCTAATCTTCTTGTCGGTGATCAAGATCTGCGGATTCTCATAGACAGCTTCCATGCGGGCAGTGTCGGTCACCATATATGGACTGACATAGCCCTTATCAAACTGCATACCTTCGACGACTTCCTTCTCGAGGCCGAGAGTCTGACTCTCTTCGACAGTCACGATGCCATCTTCGCCAACAGTCTCCATGACTTCGGCGATGAGCTTACCGACTTCGGTGTCCCCTGCCGAGATAGTCGCAACATTAGCGATCTCTTCCTTGGCCTTCACTGGCTTAGCCATCTCGTTGAGCTCTTTGACGACAGCCTTGGTGGCCTTCTCGATGCCGCGGCGAACAGCCATTGGGTTCGCGCCAGCAGCGACGTTCTTCACGCCCTCTTCCATGATGGCCTGCGCGAGCACTGTAGCGGTAGTAGTTCCGTCACCAGCCATGTCGTTCGTCTTACTCGCGACTTCACGAACTACCTGGGCGCCCATGTTTTCAAACGGATCTTCGAGCTCGATCTCTTTGGCGATTGTCACGCCGTCGTTGGTCACCATTGGGCTGCCGTACTTCTTCTCGAGTACGACATTGCGACCCTTCGGACCGAGAGTGGTCTTTACGGTGTTGGCGAGCTTATCAACGCCGTCTTTGAGTTTCTTGCGTGCATCTTCTGAGTGCAAAATGTCTTTTGCCATTACTTATCCCCTTTCACGATTGCCAAGAGATCTTCTTCCTTAGCGATCAAGAATTCCTTGCCATCTACTTTTACGTCATCTGGGCCGTAGCTCTTGTAGAGAACGGTGTCGCCAGTTTTGACTTCTTTTACATCCGAGCCAACGGCGAGTACTTTCGCCATCTTTGGCTTTTCTTTAGCGCTATCTGGGAGCACGATTCCCGAGGCAGTCTTTTCCTCGGCATCAAGCTGCTCCATCACAATGCGGTCTGCGAGTGGTTGCAGGTTCATTCTTTGGTTGCCTCCTCATTATTAGTTGTCGCGTTATAAGCGAATGGTAATGCCCGTTATCAAGCATTAGCACTCTCATAGCACGAGTGCCAAATATCAGTATATGAATCTGGGCGCCCAGCGTCAAGTAGCGCGAAGCCTGTCTCAATATAGAAAAACCACCCATGCTTGGAGCATGAGTGGTGAGTGTTCAGGAGGAGGCGAGCATCTGCCTGGCTGCCTCTCGGCCTTCTTCGATCGAGTGCTTCCAGTCGGCGAACATGGCCTGGGCCCGTTCACGATCAGTGGCGAGACTGGCGTAGTTCCGAGGGTAGAGGGCTGGCATCACAACGGCCACCGCCTGATACCGACGCAGGATGGGCGTACGGGGCGCGTCATCACCCTTCGTCAGGCCATAGTTCGC
>CAYSMD010000034.1:0-1821 GCA_964432055.1 uncultured Candidatus Saccharibacteria bacterium | reverse complement strand
ATAGCCGAACCAGTTGCCAATGCCGTTGGCCGTCTTGAGACCAGCCAGCCGCTTGGCATCTTCTTCGGCAGTGAGAGCTCGCCTGACCGGCTGTGGCGGAGAATCGGTGGAGTCATCTTCCATAGAAGAACCTTTCGGTGTTTGGTAGGTACGGGGAACTGGCGCATATTCTACCAGCAAAATACCAATTTGTCATGAGTAAAAAGAGAACCCCCGCCGAAGCGGGGGTATGAGAGAAGATCCGAAAACCTTCTCCCTGGACTCAGCCGCCGTAGTTGTCCTTGTCGGCGACGGAGCTGGGCTCGGAGCCCGTGTTGTACACCAGCAGCGGCTGGGTGGTGAGGTCCAGCGGCGCATCCGAGAGGATGTAGTTCCAGGGTGTCTGGATCATCACGCCGTCGGTGGTGTAGAAGAAGATGGCGTCCTCCGAGGGGCCCCAGGTGCCGTCGTCCATCGGGGCGTCGATTGCCATCGGGCAGTAGTTGCCCGATCCGCAGTAGTCGTCGACCGTCTGGGACGTGGTCATCTGGGATGAGGTGTTGGACACCTTGCCCTTCACGGTGTAGTTGGCCATCAGCTGACCCTGATCCGAGAACAAGTAGATGTAGCTGATCTTGTTCGAATCCGAGTAGCGGATGAGGCGCTCACGCAAGTTCATGCGCTCGAGCCAGCCACCGTCCTTCATCTCTTCGAGGGGGTACGGGACCGCCTCGACAGCTGCCTTGCTGTACTCCTCGGTGACCTTCTGGGTAGCTCCTTGAGCGGAGTCTTCCTTCGGGCCACTGCTGCAGGCGCCGGCGAAGAGGCCGATGCACGCGACGAGCACGGGCAGGATGAGGTACTTCTTGTACTTGGTCATGTCTGTCTTTCTTGCTGGTGGGAGGGGGTTTCGAGCCCCCTCCCGGGGTGGATTGTTGGATGGAACTTGAAGAACGATCAGGCTGCCGGCTGGCAGTCCGTCTCGCTGGTGGTCGACGTTGCGTCGATCTGGTACGGCAGGTCTTCGGACCGCCAGTCGCCACGGATGGTCTTCCGGGCTTCGGCGTTGTAGCTGCCGACGGCGTCCTGACAGATCTGCTGGAGACCGGTCACCGTCGTCTGCTTTGCCTTGAGCTGCTGCGTGTAGAGCTGCACCTGCACCAAGTCCGAGCTGGAGGGCTGCGGGGTGGTGGCGATGAACTCGTCCAGATCGGCCTGCGCTTCGGTCAGCTTGAGGTCCTGCGCCTTGATGGTGGCGTAGGTGTCCTCGAAGAAGGCCTGGGCGCTGATCCGGTTGTCGGCGTCGTTGCGCTGCTGCACGATGTCGCCGGAGCCGCGCACGCCACTGGTGGCGACGCTGATGCCCCAGACGAGCATGGGCAGGATGATCACGGCCGCGATGAGGACCCAGATCCACGCCTTGATGCGGCGGGGGGTCCAACGTTCGAACTCGTCGTCCCACTTGTCTTCCAATGTCTTGGACATGTTGTTCCACACTCCTGTGTGATGTACTCCAACGAAACGGTCGTTGGCTTCCGTGAGGGTCTTCCCCTCATGGTGGGTAACGGGAAGGAATGAACCTTCACACCATGAAGCGAAGAACTTATTAAACTATGTGCAACAAAGTATGGAGCTTGTTGCCACCCTGAGCGGTCCCGTTAACCACTCATCACTCTGCTCGTTCCTGAAAAGTCGGCGTAGCGGCGCTTGATGAGGGGTTAATGTCGGTATTTTTAGACACAAAAATCCCGCTGGCCGCTGACCTAAGGCTTAGTCATTGGCGAAACGGGATTTTCGATACCTATAGCTTATGAAGTTGTAATATGCATACTAGCAAATATA
>CAYSMD010000033.1:2671-7144 GCA_964432055.1 uncultured Candidatus Saccharibacteria bacterium | reverse complement strand
AAGCCAATCCTTGAGGGTGGCGTAAAAGAGCAAGATGACGTCCTCGCGACTACCGACATCACGGCTGCACAGGCGCAGCGAGTGGATGAGCTCCTACAAAATCAGGAGTATTCAATTCGTGAAGAGGCGAAGGCCAAGATGACTGAGCCGACCACGACTACCGCAACACCCGAAAACCCCGCTCAGACCTCCCAGCCTCAAACCGATAATGCTATACTGAAAAAGGTTATGGATTCGCCAAATATGAGCGTGGCACAAGTCGCGCAAGTAGCGAATCGCGGCCAGCTTGCAGCCGGGCAACCAGTCCAGTTGCGCAGCTAAAAAACGAATAGAAATCAACACCAAAGACAGTTTTATAGCGTACTCATGCTGAGTGCCAGACTTTTATAGCGACTGTCTTTTTTGGTATGATGATTCATTCGCCACTCACTAGAGAAGAGTTGTCTGCGACTAAGTGGTAGTGAGTTACCAGAAGGAGAGTGAGTAAAGAGTCCATGCCTACTGAGGCTGCCAAAAACCCCCAACAAGTGGAATATGAGAAGTCCATCGCACCTCCAAAGGATGTGAAGGATCAGCGTACCAGCACGCAAAATCACCTGATGTTTACTGAAGTAAAAGACGGGATTGTAGTTATGCGTGATGGCTCTTTGCGTATGGTAGTACTTGCGAGTGCGCTCAACTTTGACCTCAAGAGCCCACGCGAACAAGATGCTATCGAGTTTGCTTACCAAGGTTTCTTGAATGGTCTTCACTTCCCAATCCAGATTATCGTCCGCAGCCGCAAGCTCGAGCTTGATGGCTACCTAGAAAAGCTCGAAGTCCTACAGGCAAACCAAGAGAACCCTCTACTCGCCGGACTGATGGAAGATTATATTTACAATATTCGCGGCCTGCTCGAGCAAGTAAACATCATGAATAAAGAGTTCTACGTTGTGGTGCCGTACTTTGTAGAGCTCAAGAACAAGAAGCGTGATAATGCCGGCTTTAAGCTCGCATCTCTCTTCAAGACCAGCACTGACGAAACGCAAACCACGGAGATGTTCGAACAGCGTAAACGTGACCTCATCCAGCGTACAAATCTTGTAGCGCAGGGTCTCGCACAGATGGGTATCCGTGCAGCAGTGCTTTCCACACAAGAGATCATCGAGCTCTTCTATACGGCCTATAACCAAGAGGAAGCTGTGAACCAAAACCTTGTCGACATTGACCAGATCGTAACACCAGTCGTCGAACGTGGTGACGCTCCGCCTGAGCAATACTCCGGACCAGAACAAAAAGAGCCCGAACCAGACGATCTCTACTCGGCAGCCAAGAAGCAGTCGGGTGCTCAACCCGTAATGGATCCGCTCTCAGGTGGTCAAACACAAGCTCCACCACCGCAAAATCCATTACTCGGGGGAGGTGTCTAATGGCACGCAAACCTAAAGTCGACCCAGCCCAGCAAGCGGCGATCGATCAAGCCGCCGCCCAGCAACAAGAAGCAGAGCGAGCATACCGCGAAGGCGTACTCACACTCCGTGACATCATTGCGCCAAGCTCATTTACGATCGAGAACAATTATCTTATTATCGGTACTCGCTACGTCCGTACGCTCTTTGTATACGGCTACCCACGCTCACTCTTCACCGGCTGGCTCTCTCCAATCATCAACCTTGATGAAGTCATTGATATCTCTCAAAACATCATGCCGGTCGAAAGCCGAGTAGTACTCGAAAACCTCAAGAAGAAGGTCGGTCAACTCGAAGCGTCGGTGCAGATTAACTCTGAAAAGGGTAAAATCCGCGACCCTGGACTCGAAGCCGCCATTACCGACGCCGAGGAATTGCGCGATAGCTTGCAAGTTGGGCAAGATCGATTCTTCCGCTTTGGTCTCTATTTCACCATCTACGGCAAAGACGCAGAAGAGCTAGATCTCATTCAGCGAAAGATCGAATCAATTCTCGGCACCAGCCTCGTCTACACTAAGGCTGCCAGCGTACAGATGGAGCAGGGCTTCAACTCAACCCTACCAATTGGTACCGACCAGCTCGGTATCTACCGCAACATGAATACCGGCTCCCTCTCTACCAGCTTCCCATTCACTACCGCCGAGCTCAGCCGCAACGAAGGCGTGATGTATGGCCTCAACCGCCATAACAACGGGCTCGTACTCTTCGATCGCTTTAGTCTCGAAAATGCCAACATGGTGGTGTTTGCAAAATCTGGTTCTGGAAAGAGCTTCACCGTAAAGCTCGAATGCTTGCGCTCACTTATGCTCGGCGCAGAAGTTATTGTAATCGACCCAGAAAACGAGTACCGCACGCTCTGCGATGCCGTTGGCGGTAGCTTCGTACACCTTTCTCTAGCTAGCAATACCCGAATCAATCCATTCGACATCCCCACCACGGTAGATCCTGAAGAAGCTGATAATGCCCTGCGCGCAAACATCATCATGCTCCATGGTCTCCTGGGGCTCATGTGTGGGGAGCTCAATCCAGCAGAAGAAGCCGACCTCGACGTGGCACTCATCAATACCTATGCACAAAAGGGTATTACTAATGACCCTCTCACGCACCAGAGCGAGCCCCCTGTGATGATTGACCTCTACAATACACTCATTACCATGGGTGGGACCGGCCCGGCCGTTGCAGCCCGTCTCAGGCGCTTCACAGAGGGAACCTTCTCTGGCATCTTCTCTCAACAATCCAACGTGAAGCTAGACAATCAGTTTGTGGTCTTCAATATCCGTGACCTTGAGGACGAGCTTCGACCAATCGGCATGTATATTACGCTTAACTACATCTGGAACCGCGTGAAAACCGAACGCAAGAAGCGCATTCTCGCCGTCGACGAAGCCTGGCAGCTCATGAAGCATCCCGACTCAGCACAGTTCCTCTTCTCCATCGCTAAGCGTGCCCGTAAGTACTACCTAGGGCTCACGACGATCTCTCAAGACGTAGAAGACTTCCTCACTGACCGACTCGGCCGAGCCGTCGTCAACAACAGCTCAATTCAAGTACTGCTTCGTCAGGCGCCAAGCGCCGCCGATGCGGTAGCCGAGACCTTTAAGCTCACCAGTGAAGAGAAGAATCGACTTACTCAATTCCCAGTAGGGGAAGGGTTGTTCTTTGCCGGTTCAAACCACGTCGTGATCCGAATCCTCGCTAGCCCCATGGAAGAGCAGCTCATCACTACAAACCCGCAAGCCCTCATGGAGCGCGAGATGCAGCAACGCCAGGATACGGAAGAGGCTGTCATCGCGAAAGCCGAGGCTCAGTATCAGGCCGAACAACAATACCAGGCCGCGCAAGCTGCAGCTCAGCCAGTTCAACCGGATCCTAATCAGCCAGGAGGGGGTGTCTAGTCTATGGCGCGTCGGTTCGACGATTCAAGCGATGCAGCTGGTGGACTGCGGTTTTACCGAGAAAACCCTAGTGAAAAAGGGACGGGTAGCGGATCATTTGCTGACCAGGCAAAAGGGCAGCACAAGGTCAATACACCTACTAATGGGTCAGGGACTGCCCCTGGTCAGTCCAGTGGCTTAACATCGGGTGCTCAAAAAAATTCCCCAGGTTCTAGTAGTGCGAACTCGGGAGCAAAGGGAGCCGCAAGCAAACTCAAATCGAACCCTGCGCTCAAGACCCTCAGCGCCAAGGGCGAGCTCGACGACCTCAAGCGCACAGCCCAGGAAGACGGTAAGGGAGCGGCCGCTGCAGCCGCAGGGGTTAAGGGTGCAAAAGCAGTCGCCGGCAAAACTGGTGTTGGTACAGTTGCGGTTGCAGCAATCAATACCGCGCAAGATCGCATAAATAAGGTTGGTAAATTCCTCGGTGCGAAGAAAGATATCGCATCAGATAAAAATCTCGCCTATGCACTGCTCTTTGCGGTCTTTCTCTCATTCCTACCAGTACTCGTCTTCTTTGCCGTCGTCTTCTTTGCGTGGCGCTTCCCCGACCAAATCTTGAGAATGGGCTTCGCCAACGCCCAGGCACTAATTGGTGTCGTTCAGCAGCTTGTCATTGATAATGGCGGAGCAGACAAGATGGCTTATGAAGTCGATAAGGGATCAGGTAATGTCGCCATTGCAGCCCCTGGAGATGGAGCACCCGAACCAGGTACATACGCATATAAGCTCGCTCAGATCGACTGGGAGAAGGCGAAGTTCCAGACACTACCAAATGACTCTCGGTGTGAGATTAAGACGAAGAAAGTTGTCTCAACAATCGACGGCAAAGAGCGATCAGTGATTGAATCAGTAAGAGTTTCTACGAATCCAGATAAAGAGCTCGAAGGAATCGCGCGCTCAAACTGCATCAACAATATCTATCCAATCTTTAATACCATGATGCGCTCGCAGTTTTTGCGAGAAGGTATGCATACTCAAATGAACGTACGCTACGCCTACGCCGAGCCGGAAGGTGCCGACACACTCAAGGAGAGCACGAGCGAATTTCAGGAAACGTTACGTGAAAAATCTCTGACGAGGATCTGGAG
>CAYSMD010000033.1:0-2571 GCA_964432055.1 uncultured Candidatus Saccharibacteria bacterium | reverse complement strand
ACGACAGTTCCGCCAGAGGAGTGGGCAACCAATCCTCCAGAGCCCGGATTTGATCTACGCACAAAACGAGCAGCACTCAATGTTGTGTGTGATTTCAAATCAAACCTGCTTGGTGAAGAAGCTATCGAAAACTATAAAACGAGACTCAAGGACCGAATTAATTCAGCTGCGATTTCTGGCTTTCAAGCAATGACGTATGCTGATACTCACCAAGATCGTTGGCTACCCCTCAAAGAACTTGGTGGCGACTTCTATAAGATAGCCGGTATGCAGAAGGGGCAAGAATATAACTACGCCCTAGACAAGAAAAAGGTTGGTACGCAACTCGAGCCCGATGCAGTCTCGCGCGCAGTCGGTTACTTTAATGAATACTCCGTCAAGAAAGACCCGGGTACGATGACAGTACAAGAACAAGACTATATGGACGGACTCATTGAGGTTCTCAATTACGTAGGCGATCGCAGTAATACAGCGAGCCCATGCAATGCCGCAATTGCGAGCGATGGCACACCCGCTACAGATGAAGCTCAAATTAATACGTTTTGGAATAACGTATATCCAAAATTTAAAAAAGCCATGGCAGGACTAGACTTCTACTCCGATCCACAAAAAAGTGAGTCGATTAGCCAGCTCTACAATAACCTGACGTACGAAGATATATTCTTCCGAATGATGCGTGTGGAAACGAACGTCGCTACCGCCGGCACAGAAGATGGCCCGCAGAACTTTAACCGTATGAACTTCGGTGTGAAGGCATATAATAACGCTGTTTCACTCGCTTTTGGCGGTCGTTTTATCTCGAGTGACGAAGCAATTGTGCGTGACAACAACAATCAACTCGCGATCGATTATGATGACCAAACACGGGGTATTGCCTGGCGTTTATTTGACCTTGAAAATCCTCGCTCAATTACAAGCCGTGTCGCGGTAGCATTCCTCGACTACCCACAAAACATCCCAAGCAACCTAGGCTCGACGGTAGCGAGTATCTTTAACCCCATACGTAACGCCGCCAGTGAGCGGGGTAGTATCGCCAGCATTCTCACCGGAGAAAGTCGATCTGCGCAGGCAGCCACATCATACGACATCTCCACACTCAAACTCGATGCAGCTGGACTAACCGATGAGATGAAATCGATCGATCCAATCCAGAATGCGGCCTTCATCGAGGGTCTCAAGAAGTCAAACCCTGAAGCTGCTAGCAAGTTTGCGAAGTACGACGAATGCTACAAGGAGTTTATTCCAAGCCGCCTCCACTTACTAAACCCTTCAAGCGAGAAAAAGGATCTCTACGATAACTATTGTCGACCGCTGTTCGAATACAAAAGGCCAGCCGAACGTGACCAACTCGCCTTCCGCTACAGTGCGTACCACTTTGCGATGCTGCAGGCCGATGCGCTCGTCTATCTATCTGACCCAAATAAAGAAGACTCTACGCTAAATGCGTCTGCACCCGTCCCTTCTGCAAGTGCAGGTCCGATTGCAGGTGGAGGCAATCCAACCGATCCTAGTGGAGACACATCAAATCGACCATGTCCTGCCGGCACGACACTCGTAAATGCTCAAGAACCAGTGTACGGTCCAGGAAAAGTCCTTAAGCACAACATTACACTCTGTGACGCTCAAGGAATTACCGTTAATGTCTCGATCGCTGCAAATCTCAACCAGATGATCACCGATGCACGTGCCGCTGGCATCTCACTTACCGGTGGTGGCTTCCGCTCATACGATGGTCAGGTGCAGGCGCGTATAAACAATGGCTGTCCTGATATCTACAACTCGCCCTCGAGTGCCTGCTCACCTCCAACCGCTAAACCTGGCACATCAAATCACGGCAACGGAGAGGCGATTGACTTCAGTAATACTCCTAGCGGTTCTGCAAAATTCAACTGGCTGAAGGCGAATGCCGCGCGTTATGGTCTCTTTAACCTACCTTCTGAATCATGGCATTGGTCGGTAAATGGAAACTAACATAATGAAGAACTTTCTCTCTCTTAAACAAACAAAAGCCGCAATTACAAAGACAATCCTTAGCTTGCTTTCATTCTTCATGCTAGTCCAGCCTGCATATGCGGTCTCAAGCCAACGTGAAGATATCGAAAAAACACCCTTCTATGACAAAAATGCTGAGCTCATTTGTGGACCTGGAGGGGCAGCCAGCTCAGGATCATCCGCAAACGGCGCCACACCAGGACAAATCTACGTACTCGGTGACTCGATTAGTGTCGGTATGTCAGCCAGCGGCCTTGAGGGGCAATTACAAACCGCCGGGTATACACCAGCCAAAATCAACGCCGTTACTGCGCGCTCAATTTCTGGCGGTGGTTTTGCGAATCAGTCTGGGGCCCAAGCGATTGTTGCGGATGCAGATTTTATCCGCGCCTCAAAAACTGTCGTTATTGAGCTTGGTACTAATCCTGAGTCGGATTTTGCCGGCAAGCTCAATACACTCGTTGCAGATATAAAAGCCCTTAATGGTACTGCAACAATCTTTCTCGTTGATGTTGCTGTATCTGCGAGCGAAGCCCAAAGACTTGGGGCCGCGAATACAAATAAGATTATCTACGCGAA
>CAYSMD010000032.1:0-7173 GCA_964432055.1 uncultured Candidatus Saccharibacteria bacterium | reverse complement strand
TATCCTGCCACTACGCACCAAGGAGAGCTTCATTGGCTACCTCTTACTTGGGGAGAAGAAGAGTGGTGACATTTTCTCGACACAGGATATGCAGACGCTGGAAATTATCGCCGACGAGCTCGCAGTTGCGATTCTAAATGCCCGTAGCTACCAAGAGATCCAGCTCTTCAACGAAACCTTGCGGGAGAAGGTGCGAGTCGCCACTGCCGAACTGCGCAATGCCAATGAGGAGCTCAAGGATCTCGATAAGGCCAAGGATGAATTTATCTCGATGGCCTCGCACCAGCTGCGCACGCCGCTCACGGCTGTACGTGGCTACACGTCGATGGTGATGGACGGCGACTTCGGCCGGATTACTGGTGAGCAGAAAGAGACGCTGAAGCAATCCTTCGATGCAGCTACGCGCATGACGCGCCTAGTCGATGACCTCTTGAATGTCTCGCGCATGCAGTCTGGTAAGTTTAAGATTGAGCGCGGTGATGTTGATCTCAATAAGGTTATACCTGAGGAAGTGAGCCTGCTCGATACTACGGCCCAGATGAAGCACGTGACGATTACCTTCCATGCACCGAAGAAGCATGTGCCGGTTCTGAGTATCGATGAAGGTAAGACGCGGCAGTGTTTGATGAACCTCATGGATAATGCGGTGTACTATTCATCGACTGGTAAATCTCCAGGCAAGGTAGATGTCTATCTCGAAGCCGATAGTGACTGGGTGAGCTTCCGGGTGGTTGATAATGGTATCGGCGTGCCGAAGGCTCAGCAGAATAAGCTCTTCCAGAAGTTTTATCGGGCACCAAATGCCCAGAAGACGCGTCCTGACGGCACTGGTCTCGGCCTTTTTCTGGTTGGTCGTGTGGTGAAAGACCAGGCAGGTGAAATTATTTTTGAAAGTGAAGAGGGCAAGGGCTCGACCTTTGGCTTTCGTCTGCCGGTCAAGGCAGCGGGTGAGGGCATATAAGTGGCGTGCGCTAAGGATAAGCGCTATACTGTACAGATATGGATGATGCAAAAAACCCAGTAGCCAATGGTGAAAAAGCCGAAGTTGTCGTCGTTGAAGACGATCCATTTATTTCACGCATGTACGAAATGAAGCTAGCGAAGGCTGGCTATAAGATCGTTATGGGTGTTAATGGGCAGGAGGCCGTTAAGCTTATCACAGAGCACCAACCGAAGCTTGCTATGGTAGACATCAATATGCCAGAGATGTCTGGCCTGGACGCAGTCGAGCAGCTCAAGTCGAACGGCTACGATTTCTCGCGTACGCAAGTAGTCTTTCTCACCAACTCAAACAACCCAAACGATATCGATAAGGCCAAGGCACTGGGTGCTGATTACCTCATTAAGGCGGATCAAACGCCTCGAAACGTGCTCGAACTCATTCAAAAGAAGCTTGGTAAATCGCGTGAAGCATAAGCGGGTTGCGCTCTTTGCGCTAAAGCAGATAGACTAGCATTATGACATTGCTCGACATGGGCGTATTCACGCTGTTTTTCCTCATCATCTACTTGCTTGGCGCACTAGTAATCGGTACGATTCATCGCATTACTCACAATCACACAAAGAACTATCGGATAGGACTGATTATTTTTGCCTTGCTCGCGGCAGCAACAATCACCTATACAAACCTGGGCCGCTGGGAGTCAACCTACGCCAATCCAACCGAACTCTTTCAAAATGGGAGCACGAACGAGTGAGCGACATGAAGCGAATGGAAGACCTGATCCTGCGAGAAAAGCGCGTGCTGACGCGAGTTGACTTCAATGTACCCGTGCATAAGGGCAAGGTGACTGATGATCTGCGCATTATTGCAGCCCTACCTACCATTGAGTACTTAATTCGCCAGAAGGCGAAAGTTGTGTTGGTAAGCCATCTGGGACGCCCAGACGGCAAGCCAAGTGATGAATTTTCGCTCGAGCCAGTTGCAGTCCTGCTCTCCAAGCTGCTCAAGCGAGAGGTGCTCTTCCTGCATGATTGTGTGGGTGAAGACATTAAGGCAAAAGTGATGGCGCTTCGGCCTGGTCAAGTTGCGCTGCTGGAGAATGTGCGCTTCCACCCTGAAGAGGAGGCCGGGGATGCCCGCTTCGCGCGAGAGCTGGCGAGTCTTGGCGAGATCTATGTAAACGATTCGTTTGCAGTCGATCACCGAGCGCATGCGTCGGTGGTAGGACCGCCGAAGTTCTTGCCGCATGGTGCTGGTAAGCTACTGCAGGCCGAGGTGAAGACACTGAC
The DNA here is from genome assembly GCA_964432055.1 of uncultured Candidatus Saccharibacteria bacterium. Lineage (GTDB taxonomy): Bacteria > Patescibacteriota > Saccharimonadia > CAILAD01. The sequence goes on along the minus strand of CAYSMD010000032.1, from coordinate 4,941 downwards.
TTCGCTGATGGGTAAGCCAAAGAGTCCATTTGTCGCCATTATTGGTGGTGCGAAGATCGCTGATAAGATCGACTTTGTGCGTAATCTGCTTCACAAGGCCGATACAGTCGTGATCTCTGGCGCGATGGCGAATACATTCTTGGCCGCTCAAGGTCATGACATGCAGGCTAGCCTACTCGATAAAGATGGTTTAGTGGCGGCGCATGGCATTATGGCGGATGCAAAGGCGCATCACGTCGAGCTCATCTTACCAGTAGACGTTGTAGTAGCAAAAAGCCCCGATTCGAAACGAACTCGGACGGTTACGGTAGGTCAGCTTGAGAAGGGTGAAATGGCACTTGATATTGGCCCCGCGAGTGTCACAAATATCAATGTCGCGTTACACGGCGCGAAGACGGTCTTCTGGAATGGTACGCTTGGACTCACCGAGGAGCCGCAGTTCGCAGTTGCCTCAACAATGGTCGCCAAGTCGCTCGCTGCCTCAAAAGCCATGACCGTCATCGGCGGCGGTGACACGGCTGGGTTTATTGATGGACTCAAGATGCACGAAAAGTTTAGTTTTATCTCAACAGGTGGTGGAGCGGCCCTTGAGCTCCTTGCGGGTAAAACCCTGCCGGGCGTAAAAGCCCTCATGTACTAAAGTGTTTTTTTCTAGTAAGCGCGTTTAAAGCGGAGCGCCCATATCGAAGCCACCGGTCGAAGGGTCATTGGGCTGATTTGGAACAGTGTAGCTACTAGTTGCCGAGATATGAGCGGCTTGCGCAGGCTGTGGAGTATACGGACGTTGCTGCTGCTGTTGAGGCTGTGGGGCTGGTGCTGGTACTGGGTTTGCCGCTTGCGGTGGCAATGGCGTCGGCTGATTTGGGCTTGCTGGTGGCATAGGGTAGAGAGGTCGATCGAAGTGAATATTCGAAGCCGGTGCCGGGTTGATTGGTGCCGGGTAGCTAGGCTGCGGCTGTGTATTCGGCAGCGGCAGCGGTGTGGGCCCAGCTGGCGGGGTCTGAATTGGCATCGGCATTGGCTGAGGTATCGGTGCGGGGGTAATTTGGCTTCCAGCTTGGCCAAGCTTCACAGGAGGCTTAAGGTCGGAGCTAATCTCGATAAGCCGATTGTACTTGGCAACTCGCTCCCCACGGACAGGAGCTCCAGCCTTGAGGCCGAATGCGCCAACGCCATAGGCGATATCGGCCAAAAATGTGTCATTGGTTTCGCCTGATCGATGGGCGAGGGTGACTTTAATGCCAGACTGCAGGGCGGCCCGGATGGCTTCGAACATCTCGGTGATTGTCCCAATCTGGTCGGGCTTAATAACGACGCCACCAATCAGGCGTTGCTGGCCGAGTTGGGCGATGCGGGCAGCATCAGTGGCCGTAGTGGCGTCGCCGACAACCATGAATTTGCGACTCGGCTGGGTCATGAGGTACTTCAAGCCATCGGCGTCTTGCTCGGCAAACGGATCTTCGATGGAGAGAAGCGGGAAGCGCTGGTCCCAGTGCATGTACATCGCCCCGAGTTGATCGAATGACATGGGCTGACCGCCTACCAAGTAGGAGCCGTTCTGGAACAGATTATAGGCTGCCATATCGAGGGAGATTTGATACGCCATGTTTGAGCGTCTGGAGAGTTGCTCAAAGGCTTCGAGGACTGTTTCGGTGGCAATACCGATTGGGGCCATTGAGCCCTCTTCTGAGACCAGGTCGACACTTGGGCCATACATGGAGCGGAATATCTGACGAGCTGTGCGGTGGACGGTGTAAATGAGCTCGAGCGCGGCTTCTGGATCGGTGGTTTTTGGCACGATCATGAATTCTTGGACATCGAGGCCTGGAGCGTGGGCGCCACCCGAAACAAGGTTCGCAAAGATCCGGGGCATATCTGGCTTGGTGCCGAGCGTGTCGGCGGTAACTTGCCAGACTTCCTTGTCTTGTTCGGCACAGGAGAGTAGGAAGTAGGCGCCACTCATGGCGGTCAGCGTATTGCTACCGAGATTGGATTTATCTGCCGTGCCATCAAGAGCAATAATAAGTGCATCAAAGTCGGCTTGATGAGCGAGTGGATAGCCGATAAACTTTGGCGCGATGATGTTGAGGATGGCTTCGATGTTGCCAGTGACGCCATTGCCACCGTAGGGTCCAGAGTTGTCGCGTCGTTCGCGGGCTTCGAGTGAACCGATCGAGAGTGAGCTGGGTGCATCAAAGCTCGCGTGGCGTCCTGAATCGGACGTCATCCTGACACGGATTGTCGGCTCCCCCCTTGAGTCGAGAACCTGGTAGGCCTTAATCGAGGCAATCTGCATCTTAGTTCGTATTATAGCATAAGGATTATTCACAAAAGGTCGCATTTTACCCAAGAAATACCCCGGCGTGAATACCGGGGTGGTAGTTACCCTGTGACGAGCTGGACGTGTGGCGGGAGAGCCGCCGGGTCGATCTCGGCGTTGCGGACTACGAACTTGATAGGGAGGGTGCAGAGTCCTGTGTCACAGCCACGGTTGCGACAGGTGTTGAGCTGCTTCTCCATCACTGACCGCGGCGGCTTCTGGGGAGGTGTGTCGTGGGTATCGCGATGTTCTTCGACATGTTCGTCGGCGAACATGATCTGACGCTGGCAGGGCAGCTGTCTGAAGTCTCGTGCGATACGGTCGGCTGCGTAGTCGCGTCCCGGATGCCATCGGTGGTGGACGTTGACGTCGAGTTTGAACTTACTGCGCAGCATGCGCCCCGTTGCCTTCACACTGATGGTGGCTCGAGCGCGTCGAGTTCTTTTCGCCAAGGTTCGCTCCTGGTCTGCTCGGGGGGATAGGATTATCTTTATGCTACCTCGTGAGCTGGCGCTTGGCAAGGTATAATACTGCTTATGACAAAAGATCCGACGCTAAAGTTCCCCAAAGATTTCCTTTGGGGGGCAGCCACGAGCTCTCACCAGGTAGAGGGTGGTCAAAACAATAACTGGACGCGCTGGGAGATGAAACAGGCTTCGCGCCTCGCGCGTGGTTCGGCCAAGGCTTTTGATACGCCGGCCGTTCACTGGTACCGTATCAAGGATAAGGCACTCGACCCGAATAACTACATTTCTGGACGGGCCGTCGATCACTTTAATCGCTACGAAGAAGATTTTTCGATTGCCAAGAGTCTTCACCACAATGCCCACCGCTTTTCACTCGAGTGGAGCCGCATAGAGCCAGAGCGTGGTGAGTTTGATACCCAGGCCATCAAGCACTATCGCGAGGTGATCCAGGCGCTCCGCAAGCGTGGCATTGAGCCGCTGGTGACACTCTGGCACTTCACCTTGCCACACTGGGTGCAGGAGCAAGGAGGCTTCACCAATCCGCGGACAGCTATGGACTTCGCACGTTACGCTGATCGTATGGCACGCGAATTTGGGTCTGAGGTTACGTATTGGTGCACGATGAACGAGCCTGAATTGCTAGCGAGCTTCTCCTATTGGCTCGGATACTGGCCGCCACAGAAGAAAAGCTTCTTTGCTGGCTTGAGTGCTTATACGTCGATCTTGCCGCAGGCTCATATCATGGCGTATCGTAAAATCAAGCGACGAAATCCAGACGCTCAGGTTGGCATCTCGAAAAACATGATGTGGTACTACGCGGATGGTCGGATTATTTCGCCGCTAGCAGCGAAGCTCTGGAATTGGTTTGGGAACTTTTATTTTCTGGATCTCACCCGGGGCCATCAGGACTATATTGGGATAAATTACTATATAAAATACCAGTTCCGGGGCTGGAAGTGGCATATTTCCGAGCAGAACCCGTCTGACATGGGCTGGGGTCTGCATCCTGAGGGTCTCAAGGTGTTGATCGGCAAGACGGCTCGGCGCTTTCCGAAGAAGCCGATCATCATCACGGAGGTTGGCCTCGCCGACTCACAAGACGAGAGCCGGGCGTGGTACATCAAAGAGCTCCTCAGGAATATCCATCAGGCAATCGCGGATGGGGCGAATGTGCAGGGCTTTATGTACTGGGCACTACTGGATAACTTTGAGTGGGATAAGGGTTTCTGGCCGGAGTTTGGGCTTGTCTCCGTTGATCGAAAGACGATGCGACGAACGGTTCGGCCGAGTGCCTTTGTCTACGCCGATATTATTAAACGTGGTGGCTTGGATTAGGTAAGTAGAAAAGAAGAAGGACCCGTCGCAGGGCAGACATTACTAACCACGTGAATGGTGTTCTGTGTCTGCCCCGCAAGCGGGTCCGTGTGGTCCCTCGAGGGGCTCCCCAGCAACCCCCGAGGGACCGGATCAGACGACCGGTGCTTGTGGCACGGTGGTCGAGTCGGCCTCGAGTCGCTCGAGTGTTTGGGCGTCACCCACTCCGAAGGGCGGGCTGCCCTCACACCGAGTGTAGTCGGGGGTGAAGTTGATGTTGACATCCGAGATACCGGTACCTTCGGTGAGGTAGAGCGCCACGATGGGCTGTTCTCTCACGTAGGTGAGGTGCCAGCGGGTGCCAGCGGGCACGACAGACTCCTCCGAAGAGGTGGTGGTGTCGAAGTCGAGGTTGATCTCGATGAGGGCGTCGCTTGCGGTGCGGTTGGTGATGGTCACCCGTACCGTGCACGACGCTTCGTCGAGATCGATGACACCCGACAGCTCGGCGTCCAGTGTGTCTCCGAAGCTCACGCTATCGGAGACGGATGTCGTCTCGGGAGCGGAGAGCTCGGGGGCTGTGCTGGCCTGGCCGACGCTGATGACGTCGTTGGAGGGCTGCGAGCAGCCGGCCAACATTGCCAGCATCATGATGATGATCAGGATCGCGAGGATCACGATCAGCGACAGACGGCGACGGCTGTACTGGTGGGTCTGCATTTTTTTGCCTCCAAGGGGCTGGGGATGAGAGGTTCGCTCCTGATGCAGGAGATAAGCGCTATTTTAGCATAAATAGTATATAAAGTCAATATAATCACCTATAGACCTTGAAGAAGTAAG
>CAYSMD010000031.1:0-7563 GCA_964432055.1 uncultured Candidatus Saccharibacteria bacterium | reverse complement strand
TTGCTTGCGGAGGATCATGTGGTGCAGCGGCAGTGAAGCTCAATAACATGACCGGTTACTCTGTGAAAAATAGTATTTTTGAAAATACTCAAGGTCGTGGGGGCGGCTTGTGGTGCGACATCGACTGTTCGAATGCCATCATGGTGAACAATATCTCTCGCAATAACGGTGGGCCAGGAATTTTCTATGAAATCTCTAGTAAAGGTATCATTGCCAACAACTTAGTATACGATAACCGAACCGCTGGCATTCAGGTGTTTGCTTCTGAAACGAAAGTATATAACAACACAATTATCAACAAAGATGGCGGTAATGTAGAAGCTACGTGGATTATGGACGATGATCGTCCGGCTCCGGATAAGGGTGAGACCTGGCCATACACAAGTGCACAAGAAGCTGCAGCAGTCGCGCAGTTGTGTGCAAATGCCAACCTCCCTGCGAATTGTAAAATAGCCAGCCCTGGGCCTAACACCAATCGTGTAGAGTTTGTGAATAACCTCATTGTTGGTCAGCCCGGCTTGAATGGGGCTGCAAGACTCAATAACTTTGGGCAAAATGGCATACCATTTGCGCCAAATACGCTGTCTCCAGACTACTTCACAGCCATCGATTACAACGCTTATTACCATAAATCGGCCCAGAATCTATATCGCTGGGCAACTACCGAGCTTAAGACCCCCGCACTACTTCAGGCGGCAAGCGGGAAGCCTTGGGATGCCAATGCTATTCAAGTAACCGGCGATACACCACCTAATCCATTTGTCGATCGAGCCGGACAAGACTTCCGCCTCAAGTCAGACTCACTGGCAGCCACCCAAAAAGGTAAAGCCCTGCCAGCTGATGTTGCTGCCGCGATTGGCTTGCCGAGTGGTACCGTACCAGTTCGCGGTGTTATATATCCGGCTACTACTTTGCCTACATCACCACCGCCAACGACTACCGTGAGTCCGACTCCAACCATCAATAACCAGCCACCAGTTGGTCCAGCCAGGCTTTCAGCAGTTGCTCAGTCAACCTCGCAGATCAATCTGTCATGGCCGGCTGCTACTGATGACAGTGCAGGGCTGAGCTATGTGGTTACTCGCAATGGGGCTAAGATTTACTCCGGTACTAACCTAAGTTTCTCAGATTCCGGATTGACTGCCTCAACAACCTACAACTACCAAGTAGTAGCAGTGGACGTAGGCTTCCTCACATCTGGCGGTGCAACTGCTTCCGCAAGAACACTAGATAATCCATTGCCGCCCGCCGACACTACACCACCAACCGCACCAACCAACGTCAAAGCTAGTCTCTCATTCAACGCTACTCGCTTCGGTTACGACGGTAGTCTCAGATGGACGGCCTCCACCGACACTGGCTCTGGCATCAAAGACTATCTCATCCGACGCAATGGTACTGATCTTGGTACCACTCCTACTCCTGCCTTTAGGGACACAAACGTGAACGCCAACACTGTCTACAGCTACGAGGTCTTTGCCCGTGACACCGCTGGGAATGTATCCGCACCAGGCACAGCTCGTCTGGTTGGCCGCTGCTTCCTTATCTGGTGTTGGGCAGAGTAGGTATTTACCTCTGGTCAGTCTTGTGAGCTAATCTGCCTCAAAGCGGTATAATAGCTACATGAATATCCTCGACATCATGATCTTACTCGGGATGGTGTATTTAGCGATGCGCTGGGCCAAGGCCGGCCTGGTGCATGGCTTTTTCTCCCTCTCGGGCTTCCTCATTGGCTTGCTACTTGGTGCCTGGCTACTACCGTTCTTGCCGAGAGTCGTCTTTGATGCCGGTTTTCAGCTCACACTGAGTGTGGCATTTATGTTGCTCGTCGGAATCGTTCTGGGTGGAATCGGCGAGCGAGTGGGGGTTGTGCTTAGTTCAAAGACTGAGGAGCTCAAACTCAAGGAGGCTGATTCGATACTCGGCGCACTCTTTAGTGTGTTGCTCGCTGGGACAGTCGTCTGGGTGATGGCGGCTGTTTTGAGCGCGAGTCCATATCAGAATCTCAATCGAACCTTTCAGGAATCTCGACTGGTACAAGCGATTAATCGGGCATTCCCACCGGCCCCACCAACACTCGCGAGGATTGGCTCATCTCTGAAGCCGTTTGAGTTTCCGCAGGTATTTGTTGGGCCAGAGCCACAACCCATCGGCCCGCTCGTACCGGAGAGTAATCCGGATCTAGCAGAGATTGTTCGGCCGGCCGGCGCCTCCACCGTTCGCATAGAGGCATCTGGCTGTGGTGGGCAGTCGCGTGGCTCAGGCTTCGTGGCGGCTGATGGCACAGTGATGACGAACGCTCATGTTGTCGCCGGTGCTGACTCAATACTCGTCAACGATAGGAATGGGCGCCGGCGGGCGACCTTGATCTACTTTGATCCGAATCTGGATATTGCTGTGCTGAGCGCGCCGGACTTGGCTGGAGCGCCATTGCCGCTGCTCGTAGCAACGCAGCCACGAGGGAGTGCAGCAGCAGCCCTCGGTTACCCCGGGGGTGGCAATTTTCGCGCGACTCCAGCGGTCGTATCGCGCAGTCTTCAGGCGCGTGGGCTCAATATTTATGGGACTCGCAACGTGACACGGCCTATCTATGAACTTCAGGCGACCGTGGTCCAGGGCAACTCAGGTGGGCCAGTCGTCAATGCCGACGGTCGCGTTATCGCAGTGATTTTTGCACGCTCTGAGACGAATAATTCCGTGGGATACGCGATCACAGCAAGCGCTGCCCAGGCCGCATTGAACGCGGCTCTCTCTCGCCCCGTACCGCTCGATACTGGTGCGTGCCTTGCTCAGTAGCGCATCTTTCTAAAACTGTAAGAGCATCAAGCCAAGCCAGCCAATCGCTCCGAGACCTAGTGGGTAGACCAGGATTAGCCAGACTAGCGAGGCAGGATGAGGTAGAGTCTTTTTGTGGGTCAGGAGGTCATACCAACTCGTGAGGCCAAGTCGGCTTGCCACTGCATTGAGCCCGATTGCTCCCACGAGAATTATCCAGCCCAGTATGAATGTCTTGAGAACTTCCATTTGTAGCAGCGTATCATGGTTATGCCATGGGTAACAACAAGCCTTGAGTTTGATTAATTATTTGTCTATGGCATACTATTTCTGCACCTAAAACAACTACCCGAAAGACCGGTGATGACGAACCCGAAAACCATGACCCAGGAAGAGATCATCGATCGAATCGCTGAAGTTCGTGAGCTGCTCACGGGCTACGACGATCGAGCTGTCTACGAAGTGCTCCGCGAGCTGGGCGGGCGCAACACCCAGCTGGGTGGACTTGAGCTGATGGACTATCAGCCCGATCTGCCGTTCCATCAGCTGGAGAACGCGCTCGTCAGACCGACGCCGATCGGCAATGCCGAACTTGCCGAATACGGTCCGGCTGCCCATCCGCACTTCGACATCATCAGTCTGGCGTGGCGTGAACATCCGGATCTTCTGCGCACCATTGCTGGCGAGGTGGAATTGCCGAGTGATGGGCGCAACTACACCGTGGTGACCAATCACAGCAATGTCATCGACATTGCTCTGGTACTCGGAGGGCTTCGGCTGGAGATCCAGAAGTGGCTTGATCCGATGAGGTTCTCGCAGAGGAGCACGCTCATCATCAGTCGTGGCATCACGACGACTACCATCAAGCTTCAAAAGCTGAATGCTATGCTGCCGGCTGTTTCGGCCCTGCAGCTGTTCACGCATGTGGGCTTCAGCTTTCCGACTACCCCAACGGTGCGATCGAAGGGCTTCCCGGATGGTCTGGTGCCGCTCGCGAATGAGCTCATCAAGCTCGAGCTCGAAATTCGACTTCGCGAGGGTGGCCACATCTTGGGTGTCGCGCCGAGCGCTTCGAAGGATCTGGCCTTCAGCGAGAAAGTGCACATGCAGCCGCTGCACCACGGCACCATGCAGCTCATGCGTGGTTGGCTCATTCCGGTAGCGGTGACGCTCGACGGGGAAGAGCCGGCCTGCAAGGTACTGCCGCATCGCTACGTGCACACCGACGAGGACTGTCATCGGGCGATGCGTGAGATTGCTCGAGAGTGCCACCGACAGACGTTGGTGCCCCACAAGTATCACCAGCATCCGCAACCCTTCGAGCGTATCCTCGAGAGTATGCGTTCTCGTCAGCGCGGTAGCTGATACCCAACTCGCCATCAATGATGATGGCGAGTTTTTCGTATACAAGAAAACACCCCAGCAAAACGGAGGTGTTTTCTCTTGGATGTTCAGAGGTAGAGGTTACTTCTGAAGCTGCTTGACCTGAAGGCCAAGAGCGATACCGATTGGGCCAACGATGAGGCCGTACACACCGAGTACCCATGCGAATGCGAGACCGCCTTCAACTGGGTTACGCAGAATGTAGACACCAGCGGCCGATGTTAGCAGGCCGATGATGATGAAGAAGGCGCGAGCCGATCCGTGCAGATCGAATGCCATGATGAATTCCAGGATGCCACGAATGACAAACAGGAAGCCAATCACGAGAACTGCGATTGCAAGGGTTGCACCAGGGCGCTGCGAGATGTAAACACCAGCTGCAATCTGGACAAAGCCGAGCAGCATGGTCAGCCACCAGCTGGAGTTAGTACGCATTGAGCCGATCGAGCTGATGATGTCGATGACACCTGATACGAGCATGTAGATTGCGAACAGCACCAGGAGGGTTGCAATGGTAATGCCAGGCCAGAGGATCACGGCAATTCCGAAGAGAAGAGCAGCGACGCCACGTAGAACGGTCATCCACCATGGAGTCTGGGTGAGAACACCCATCTCAGTTGCGAGATTCTTATCCATTGAGAAAGATTCCTTGTGTTATTAATTAGTATTCCTAGCCCTAATGTGACCTTTTTTATGAATTGAGTCAAGCTAAAGCGAATTAATTGCGAGATAGTTCTTGAGGAAAATGCCAATGTTTGGTACAATCACTCGGTTATGAAAGCAGAACATATATGGGACCAGCTGCGCGGTAAGCCCTTCGTGGCACTGGCGCCAATGGATGACGTGACGGACGTGGTGTTTCGTCGATTGGTGCACGAGCTGGCTCCAGCCGATGTGTATTTTACGGAGTTTGCGAGCGTCGAAGGCTTTTGTTCGGCTGGCCGACATGCCATCGAGCGCCGCTTACTGCTCAGTGATGATGAAGGGCCGGTTATTGCTCAGATCTGGGGGACGACTCCCGCTCATTATGAAACGATGGCGCGCGAGCTGTCCACCCGTGGCTTCGCTGGGATTGATATCAATATGGGTTGTCCCGCGAAGGATGTCACCAAGACTGGCGCTTGCTCGGCGCTTATTAAAACGCCGGAGTTAGCAGCTGAGATTATTGCTGCCACCAAATCAGGAGCTGGCGATTTACCGGTGAGCGTGAAGACGCGCATCGGTTGGAGCGAACCGGCCACGAAGGACTGGCTGGGATTCTTACTACAGCAAGATATTGCGGCACTCACCGTGCATCTGCGTACCGTCAAGGAACAGAGCAAGGTTGATGCCCATTGGGAATTGGCACGCGAAATCTCAGCGCTGCGCGATGAGTTGGCACCATCAACGGTGCTCATTGGTAATGGCGACGTGCAGACTCGCACTGAAGCCAATCGGCGCAAAGAGGAGTCTGGCTTTGATGGCGTGATGATTGGCCGTGGTATCTTTCATAGTCCTTGGGCCCTCGAAATCACACCGCAAGACCATACACCGCAAGAGCGCCTCAATGCCTTGGCGCGACATCTGGATATCTTTGAGGCCACGTGGCAGCAGGCCGAGAAGCGCTATGAGCCTCTCAAAAAATTCTTCAAAATTTACATCTCTGGCTTTGACGGCGCCGCCCACCTACGCGCAGAATTTATGGCGACGAAGTCGATTGACCAGGCTCGCACGCTGATTGCCGCTCACACCTCCCCGTAGCTCTGGTACAATAGTAGCCAAGAGAAAGAGGAGTCAAGAAAACTCATGCGCCTGTCCCAATTATTTACGAAGACCACCAAGACTGTATCGGAAGAAACTGAATCAATTAACGCCCGCTTGCTCACCCGAGCCGGCTATATTCGTCAGGAGATTGCTGGCGCTTACACATTTTTGCCACTTGGCTTCAGGGTTCTGTCGAACATTGAACGTATCGTCCGTGAGGAAATGGATAAGGTGGCACCTGAACTTGTCATGCCGTCGATTACAAGTCAGCAGCGCTGGATGGATACTGGGCGTCTGGAGTCGGTCGATGTGCTGTTCGAAGTGAGTGGCGCCAATGCACCGAGCCGCGAACGCAATAGTGCGACCTACATCTTAAATCCTACCCATGAAGACTTAATCACCCCTATCATGCGCGAGTTTGTGCAGAGCTATAAGGATTTGCCACGGACAACGTATCAGATTCAGACGAAGTTTCGTAATGAGCCGCGAGCCAAGTCGGGGATTATGCGTGGTCGCGAGTTTCGTATGAAGGATCTCTATAGTTTTCACACCGATGAAGCCGACCTGATGCGTTTCTACGAAAGTATGAAGGCGGTCTACACACGTGTTTTTGCGCGCCTTGGCTTAGCTGAGGACACATTTATTACGCTTGCCTCGGGTGGTGACTTTACCGACAACTATTCACATGAGTTTCAGACCATCTTACCGTCAGGCGAGGACACCATCTATCTCGACCGGGCAAACAACATTGCCTACAACAAAGAGGTCGCGACGCCGGATGATGCCAAGAAATTGGGTGTAGATTTCGACGCTCTCGAAGTTGTGCGTGCGAGTGAAGTCGGGAACATTTTCCCGCTTGGCACGAAGTATGCACAGTCGCTCGACTTTCGGTATGTGGATGATAAAAACGAGCAGCATCTCGTCTGGATGGGGAGCTATGGGATTGGGACTTCGCGGCTCATGGGCGTGATCGCCGAGAAATTTGCCGACGAGAAGGGTCTCGTGTGGCCGACAGCGGTGGCACCGTATCGCTATCATTTGATCGCGCTCGGTAGTGAGGCAGCTCATGCAGCGGCTGGTGATCTCATGCGCTCGCTCGGCGAGGAACAGGTGCTCTTTGATGACCGTCAGAGCGTAAGCGCCGGTGAGAAGTTTGCCGATGCAGAGCTGATCGGCTGCCCGATTCGATTACTGATCTCCGATAAGACGCTCGAACGAGGGGTGGTTGAGGTGCAGAGCCGGGCTGGTAGCTTCGAAGCTCGCGACATTGCCCTCGCCGATGCGGTGAGTCAGCTCGCTGCACTATGAGCGATCAGCATTTCCCGCAGCTCAAGCCGGGCGTATATGAGCATTACAAGGGTCAGAAGTATGTCGTACTGATGACAGCGATGCTAGAAGCCAATCTCGAGCCCCACGTGGTCTATGTACCGCTGTATGATGCGCCCGATATGCCTGCGCGAGTATGGCTTCGGCCGCTTGATGACTTCACCGCATCAGTCGATTATCATGGACTCATTCGACCGCGCTTTCGCTATCTCGGTCCCTCGTAGAGTTCTGCTATAATTATTGTATGAAATCGCTTGTGATACGACTTGCGAGCCTAGTCTCCATTACTGCCCTTATGGCGATCTTACTTGGAGTTGGTTCGGCACGGGCTGCTAC
>CAYSMD010000030.1:0-8042 GCA_964432055.1 uncultured Candidatus Saccharibacteria bacterium | reverse complement strand
TCGAACGTGAGATCGCCCAAAACTCCACCTCTTCTCGACAGTAGAAGGGGTGTTCTTTTTTATTCTCAGTTCTCTTGTATAATGGAAGCTGTTAACTTCTTATGGCAGAGCACAAAGACAATGTAATCTATCTCGAGCACGACGCAGAGATCACCGAAGCGATCGATAAGCTCAAGAAAACGGCGGGTGATTCGGTTCGCATCGTTGTGCCGCCGCGTTCGCCGCTTTTGCAGAGCGTGGTAAATCTCAAGCTACTCAAGAAAGCTGCCACTTCGAAGAAGAAAGAGCTCGTTCTCGTGACGGGCGACAAGACCGCGACCGTGCTGGCGGGGAAGGTCGGCATACCAGTCGCGAAGAATGTGAAAGCCGAAGCGAAAGTGCCCGAGTCCGATCCAGAGCCAAAGCGTGGCCACACTGGTGCGGCGGTTTCGGCGGCGATAGCGGCTACGGCCTTGGCGGCGAAGGACGACGCGCCGACCACAAGCCCGCTCGCTCAGGAAGATGACCTGCCGGTTGCTCGCTACGATGCGCCGGAGAGCGAACGCGCAGCTGCCACGAAGAAGCAGAAAACCAACGCTCGCGGTAAGAAGTCACGTGGCAAAAAAGTGCCCGACTATAATAAATTCCAGAAGTGGATCTGGATTGGTGCCTCAGTAGTTATTGGCTTGATTTTCCTGTGGCTAGCATCAGCCTTTTTGCAGACTGCGACCGTCAACGTACAGGCTGAAGCTGATCGGAGGGATGTAAACACTCAGTTTACGCTGGTCACCAACGGTACGGGCAGTGGCAGTACGGTAAGTGCCACCGAGCTGACGACTACAAAAGATTTGAGTCAAAGTGTTGAGGCGACAGGCCAAAAGGATATGGGTGCCAAGGCCACTGGCTCGATTACGATTACCAACTGCTCTGAGAGTGATGACTTTACGATTCCTGCCGGCAGTGCGGTGACGACTAGTGGCAAGAAGTTTACGACTAATAGTGCAGTTTCTGTTCCAGGTGCGAAATTTGCTGGTGGCGCTTGTACCAAGCCGGGTACAGCGAATGCCTCCATTACCGCAGCCGAGAATGGCGATAGCTACAACTTCTCAAACGCGACTTTCACTGTTGCTAATGCTGGCGCGTCAACGGCCAAGGGCTCGACGTCGGGCGGTGTGAGCAAGATTCTCAAGGTGGTGAGCCAAGGCGATGTCGATGCTGCCGCCAAGGCACTCATCGAGACTGGCAAGGCAGAGGCTCTGACCGAGATGAAGAGCAAAGCCCAAGATTCTCAGAAGGTGTTTGATGACACGATCAAAGGCGAAGCTGTCACGACAGCTGCAAATCCGCCGGTCGGCACCGAGGCAAGCAATACGACAGTGACCGTCAAGGCGAAGTACACCGTACTCGCCGCTGATGAATCGGCGCTAACCGCTGTAGTCGAGGATGCTCTTGAGGCTGAGCTTAAGGGCGGCTCCAAGGTGCTCGACGCTGGACTCGATCAGGCCAAGATTACGCTCGTGAAGACGACGACAAATGGCGCGGTCTACAGCCTCTCGACAGTCGCCTACATCGGACAACCAATCGACGAAGAGGCTTTGCGTAAGGAAGTCGCTGGCAAGCCAAAGAAAGAAGTGCCTGACATCGCTCGGCAGTATCAGAATGTTTCTGGCGCGACAGTTGATGGTTGGCCACTCGTGCCAAATATGCCGATCCCAACCGGAAACATTAAGGTCGAGATTACGGTTACCAAATGAGGGGACTAGGGGGCGAGCACGTCCAGGCGGCGGTGCAGCAAGCTATGCTCGGCGTTGATTCGGGCGATGTCCGTATCGGTCTGGCCCTGAAGCCAGTGGAGAGCGCTCACGCTGAAGCGCTCGAGGTTATCGCCAATGATCAGCATGCTTTTGGTCGTATCGAGCAGCTGGCGGAGGAGTTTGATGCCGAGAGTATTGTTGTTGGTCTGCCGCGTGATATTAATGGCAATGAAACCGCTCAGACCAGAAAGGCGAGAGAGTTCGCAGGCGATCTGGCGGATGCTACAGGACTACACATCGTGCTACATGATGAGTTTAGTACCAGCGAGCGAGCCCGAGAACGACTCGGTACAATGAGCCGTGATGAGGCCAAGCGCCGACTCGATGCTGAAGCGGCAGCTGTACTCCTCGAAGACTACATGGGGAGTCTGCGCTAGATATGCCACCAGTTCGACCTAAGAAGCGGGCACGACTCGATTCGGCACACGCCATTCACACTGTTGGTCGCTCACCAGCTCATCGACGCTACGCCAAGGGGCTCATCGTAGCGCTCTCAATAGCGATGCTTGTGGGTGTCATGTCGCTCGGCTTCGTATTGTTTACTATCCAGACTCCGGTCGGAAAAGGCGAGGGTCAAGTTATTATGATCACCGAAGGCTCATCGATCGATGAGATCGCTACCCAGCTGACTGAGGCTAAGCTGATTCGCTCGGCGGAAGTCTTTAAGCTCTACGCGCGCTTTGGTCCGGCTCGCGGGCAGCTCAAGCCTGGTCCGTATCTCTTGAAGCCATCGATGTCGATGAGTGAAATCACCGACTATTTGGCAAGCGGCAAGATTGCCTCTCGCCAAGTGACTATCGCCGAAGGGAAGACGATTCAGCAGACCTCGGATGTGCTCAAGGCAGACCTCGATTTTGGCACGCAAGACTTTGCGACGATCGCACGAGCTCAGCCAGAAGCCCAGGTGCTGCTCCGCGAGCTCAAGGCCACCTCTGGCACAACAAACCCCGAAGGTCTGTACTTCCCGGACACCTATGAGCTCCTCAAGACGCAGGATCTGACGGCACTTAGTCAAAAGATGCTGGCTGAGTTTCGGGATCGCGCAGTCCCTGTACTGAATGGCACAGCGGGCGCCGAGGGTCGAGCTATCCATCCGGGAGCTGCCAAGCTCACACCGTACCAGCGCCTCATCCTAGCTTCGATGGTTGAGAAGGAAGCTGCACGTTCGGACGACCGGGCTGCCATTGCTGCCGTCTTCTATAACCGCCTCGAGGCTGGCATGCGGCTCGAAAGTGACCCAACCGTCAATTACACCACCGGCAAAACCGTTCCGTCGGCTCAGGACTTGCTGCTGAATAGCCCTTATAATACGTATCGGATCCGTGGCTTACCGCCAACCCCTATTTGTAATCCAAGCCTCGATTCTATGCAGGCCGTGCTCTATGCGACGCCAAATGAGTACTTTTTCTTCATTGGTAAGGACCGCAAAGTCTACTTTGCAAAAACCTACCCAGAACATCAAGCCAACATTGAAAAGTACCTCAAATAGTGGTCTGAATCAGGGAGACCACACAAAATAGCCGGTTTTTCCACAACTTTATCAGTCCTTCGAGATTACCAGGTGTAGAGCGCGCGAGATTCAGTGTTTCCAGATAGGAAAAAGGTTTGACACTCTGGAGGGGCTTTGCTAGTATAGCCTCCGTAGTTTTTTGAAAGACTGAGGTGCGGATTTACGTCGTGTGGAGATTTTTCTCCCCACTCGCCGCCCAAGGTGCTTTGCAAAAGCTCCTGCCGCTTGGATCAGATAAAGGATTGAAACTAGAAATAACAATAGTAACTTTTAGGTCGATTCTAATCCCTGTCCGTGCTTGTCACGGAGACAGATCCTTGAATAGGGCAGTTAATAATAGCTTGATAGACAACGGGTATGAAACAGGAGTGTAATAGCTCTCGTGGATGGCCGCCAGTTGCAAGCAACGGAGTGCTATATTCGTAGAATAAGCCGAAACCTTACAAGTCCACTCCAGTCCAAAACGGCTGGTGAGCTTGTAGGCAAGACTTCTTCCTACACCAACCTGCCTATGCCTAGTGCACAGGTGCAACATCAAACTCGGGCGAACCGCGGCCCCTCAGTAAAAAGCGGGATCAACACAATCAAACAATCGTTCTCTACCGGTGGCGTCTGGCGTATTGCCTCGCACGTACTGGTGGCTGCTGGTGCAATCTTCGTGGTTGCAGCTGGTAAGATCCAGGCTGAGAACATTACCGGTGCACCAACGCTCGGCCGTGGTGCAGCAGAGCAAGATCAGACCACGATGCTGGCTGCTGGCGCTATGCTTGCCGAAGAGAGTAACTCTTTGATCGCGAGCGACGTCAAGGATCGCGCAACTGATGTAGCCAACCAGGCAAAGCTGACAACTACATCCGAAGCCTTCCTGGCAAAGCGTGCGCCGATCGCGACTGGTGGCATTGCTAACCGTAGCGTTACCACCCACGTGGTCGCGAATGGCGATACCGTCTCGACGATTGCTCAGAAATACAACATCACCAGTGACACCATCCTCTGGTCGAATGACCTTGCAGCAGACGCGGTTCTCAAGCCGGGTGCAAAGCTGACCATTCTTCCGGTGAACGGCATTCTCTATAGTGTGACGGGCAACGAAACTCTCGAAGAGCTCGCCAGCCGATATCAGGCGAGTGCAAACCTCATCGATAGCTTCAACCAGCTCGAAGGCAAGCCACTGGCTGCCGGGCAGAAGCTCATCATCCCAGATGGTGTGAAGCCAGAGCCAGCTGCACCAGCGGCTGCGAATACTCGCATCGCGTCAGTCCAGGCGAAGCCAGTCGCTCGAGCTGGTAGCCTCGCACCGAGCTTCCGTGGCAATGGCTACTCATACGGCTACTGCACGTACTACGTGGCTGGTCGTCGTGGCGTGCCATCGAACTGGGGTAATGCTAGTCAGTGGTACTACAATGCAATCGCTTCGGGCTACGCAGTTGGTTCAGCACCACGCGCTGGAGCTATCGCTCAGACGTCCGGCGGCTGGGGTGGCTATGGTCACGTTGCCTACGTCGAAAACGTCAGTGGTGGCATGGTGACTGTCTCAGAGATGAATTACAACGGCGGATGGAACCGCGTATCATCACGCACCGTACCGGCGAGTACATTCCGCTACATCTACTAGCGCACAAAAAATTGCAGTAAAAAAACACCGGCCCTCAGGAAACGAGGGTCGGTTTGTTGTTGTGGCCTAGAGCGCGTAGGCCAAGAGCGCGTAGCTCAAGAGGCTGACTGCAAGGCCGATGCCACCGAAGAGCGTGAGACCAAGGCCTGCGTAGTGCAAGAAGTGGACTGGCTTGCGAAGCTTTTCGATGCGTTGCTCGAGTTGCTTACGTTGCTCACCCTGGATATTGGGCTTGCTACGGGCTTCGAGCAGCATTTCGAGCTCCATCGCGCGCATCTTCTGGCCTTTTTCTCCATAGAGAGCGATTAGCACGAAGCCGATCAGCACCTCGATGACGGCTGTGATGAACACGAGCAGAAGCAAGGTTTCCATGATCTAGTCCTTCCGTCGCTTGATTGCTTGGGAGAGCGCTTCGATCGTCCAGGTGCCAAGTACAACCACTGCGACGAGAGCGATGACGCCGATGACGCCGTAGACCACCACATGGGTGACCCACTCAGGGATGAGCGGCTCAGTCATGGCGATCCGTCGTTCGAGGCGTGTCGTGGTCAGAGCGATCTCGCAGGCTCACAACGACACTCATGACGCCGAACACCAGCATGAAGAAGATCACGGTGATGCTCAGGAAGACTCCAAGGCAGATGAGCAGGAATTCGTACCAGGGTTGCTGCAGGTTGTGTAGCACTCCTGACTCCTTTTGGTCGTGGGTGAATGGTTAGTTGAGGATGCTGTATCCTACGAGGAAGATACTTGCTCCAGTCAGGCACAGGACCGAGAGTGCTAGCGCCAAACGGCCGAGCATACGGTCTGGCCAGCGCACTTTCCACTCCCGCCAAAGCTGCAGGAGCAGCACGGAGCTGGCATAGAAGATGTTGACCTGCAGGGCCTGTGTCGGGTTTCCCACGAACAGCAGCGTTACGCTGAAACCGAGGAGACTCGCGACGACGAGGGAGACCCCGATGTAGATGAGCTTTTGTTCTTGGCCGAGACTGTTGCTCAGCGGCGCAAGCTCTGCCGGCGGCGGGTTGCCCATGAGTGGGCAGATCGCGAAGCCATGAATCGGCATGAGACCGACCAACCAGATCACCGTGAGGATCATGAGCAGGATCAAGGTGAGGAGGATTCCTATCAGAAGCATGGTCCTTCACCTTACCAGTTCGTCTTAAAGACGAGAGCGTGCAGGAGGTACAGGAATGGGACTGTGAAGAGGATGATGATCAGTGCAGACAGCGCAAGGCTGATGAACTGCCCGACCGCGTTCTTCCAGTCATCGAGTGCGAACTCTCTGAGCATCAACCGATTCTCGGCAGACAGCGAGTGGATCTCGTTTGCCTGCTGGTTGTACTGAGCTGCTCTGGAGGCATAATGCTGCATCCATTGCCGCTCGTCGATGGCAGTCATGGACATCTTGAAGATCAAGGTGCCCAGGAAGCCCACTAGCAGGAATACGTACGGTGCTGGCATCGCTGTTCCTCTCGAGGAAGGGTTTTTGTAGGTACTAGTGCAATCTAACCATAAATGTGCTACTATGTAAAGGTTTTAAGACCGAGTAACAGATAGAAGATGTTTCAAGATTACGCATTAGTGAATATTCAAGCGGGACGCGGCGGTGATGGCCGGGTCTCGTTTCATCGTACTCGCTTTAACCCCAAGGGCGGCCCAGATGGCGGCGATGGTGGTCGTGGCGGTAATATCATCGTCCGCGCGAGCCATAATAGCTCCACACTCTCGGACTACCGCAACAACAAACTCTGGGCAGCCGAGAACGGCACCGATGGCGGTCCAAATCAGCGCTCGGGCAAGAATGGTGAAGATCGAGTCATCCTCGTCCCACCCGGAACCATCATCAAGCGTGGTGACGCGATTGTCGCAGATCTCGTCGAAGATGGTGAAGAAGCAATAATTGCCCGCGGTGGCTCTGGCGGTCGTGGCAATACACACTTTAAGACGTCGACCTTCCAGGCGCCGAAGTTTGCCGAGCTTGGTCTGCCGGGTGACGCTGGAGAGTTTGTTTTTGAGCTCAAACTCATCGCCGATGTTGGGCTGGTTGGCCTGCCAAATGCCGGCAAGTCGACGCTTCTCTCGGTGATCTCAAATGCGCGCCCGAAGATCGCTAACTATCCCTTCACCACACTCTCGCCAAATCTCGGCGTCTCGCGGTTTAGCGATACCGAAGTCGTTGTCGCTGACATCCCTGGGCTCATCGAAGGTGCGAGCGAGGGCAAGGGCTTGGGTGATCAATTCTTGCGCCACGTTGAGCGTACTAAGGTGCTCGTGCACCTCGTAGACGTCACCGACGATGTCACGGACAGCTATCGAGTGATCCGCCAAGAACTCGAAGTCTACAGCCCACGTCTGGCCGCCAAGCCAAGCCTGATTGTCCTCTCAAAATCGTCCTTTGTGCTGCCAGACGAACTCAAGGCCAAGCAAAAGGCCCTCGCTAAGGCTGCCAAAGTGAAGATGGCAGACATTCTCTTACTCTCAGCTCAGGAGCACATTGGACTCGAGGCACTGACTACACAGATGGTCGAGCTGGTGCGGAATGCTCCCGAAGAGGTCGAAGCCGAGGGCGACGTCGAGATCGAAGATGTATCGGTTGAGTCAGTAGTCGATTGGTATCTCGAGCCGCTTGGCGAGGATCGCTTTGCACTCAAGGGTCAGCTCATCGATCGCTGGTCGGGCCGGACGAATTTCCAGCAAGACCAGGCCGTGGAGCGTCTCCGCCGTGCAATGAGCCGCGCCGGTGTCTTCCGCCGTCTCAAGCAGCTTGATGCGCGCGAGGGACACACTACGATCGAAGTCGGTCATGAGACGATGCAGTGGTAGCTTTTGAGGTAGCTGGGGTTAAGCTCAAAGCCGAGACGCGCCCTGATCTCTTCTCGCCAAAGGACCTCGACCGTGGCTCACGCTTGCTCCTCGAGCAGCTCTCTGACGCCGAGTATGCCTCGGCACTCGATTGGGGCTGTGGCTGGGGCGCAATGACGCTCTGGCTGGCCAAGCATCGCCCGAGCGCTCAAGTGCTCGCGCTCGATAGCGACATCGGTGCTATAAAGTCTACCGAGGCGAACGTGCAGCTCAATGCGCTCACGAATGTCGAAGTCGTCATCTCGCACGGCTACGAAGA
>CAYSMD010000029.1:0-8902 GCA_964432055.1 uncultured Candidatus Saccharibacteria bacterium | reverse complement strand
GGAGGGATATGAAGAAAGATACGCTGAAGCTTTTTTGGCGCAACCGTGATCTACGAAACCGACTTTTTGTTGTGCTCGGCATTTTAGTTGTCTATTCGCTGATGACACACGTCCCGGCACCAGTGCCCGATGTGAAGCGATTACAGACTTTTCTGCTTTCGGTATTTAGCCAGTCGCCGGTTCTTGGTTTTGCCAATCTCTTTACTGGGGGAGCGCTCGCGAACTTCTCGATTATCGCCATGGGGATAGGCCCGTACATCACTGCCTCGATTGTTGTGCAACTCATGCAGCAGGTTATCCCTAGCTGGGAGGCTCTCTCCAAGGAGGGCGAGCGAGGGCGCGCTAAGCTGAATCAGTATATGCGTATGCTCACCGTACCGTTTGCTATCATTCAGTCGTTTACCGTCATCACATTGGTTCGTCAGCTCTCTAGCCAATCCACTGGAGCTGATTTAATCGGTAGTCCAAGCATAGGGCAATGGGTATTAATGATCGCGTCACTTACAGCAGGAAGTTTGTTCTTGATGTGGTTGGGTGAATTAATCACCGAAAAGGGCTTCGGGAACGGTATCTCAATTATTATTGCCGCCGGTATCATAGCAACCCTTCCAGGCACGATTGTTCAGCAGGCCGCGTTGGTGCAAGGTGATAACACACAGCTTCTCAAGGTGCTGGCTCTTGTCGGGATGTTCCTGGCGACAACTTATGGCGTCGTCATGGTGAACGAGGCGCAGCGCAATATCCCTATTTCTTATGCCCGTCGCAGTGCTGCAATCGGTACCTATGGGAGTGTGGATACACACTTGCCATTGCGCCTCATTACAGCCGGAGTAATTCCAGTGATCTTTGCTCTCACATTCCTTTCGATCCCGACGTTTCTCGGCCAGGTCCTCGCAAACGCTTCAACGGAATGGGTGGCGCGTTTAGCTCAAAATATGACAGCTTGGTTTTCTCCGTCCAGCTGGATATACCTGTTCAGTTATTTCCTGCTGATTTTCGTCTTCACTTTCGTGTATACGTCAATTATCTTTAAGCCAAAAGAAATTGCGGAAAACCTCCAAAAACAGGGTGGCTTTATTCCTGGCATACGACCTGGCAATGAAACGGCAAAGTATCTAAAAACACTGATTAGTCGCCTGAACTTCACTGGTGCGCTCGCGCTTGGCATTATCGCCATTCTGCCTCTTCTCGTAGAGAAGTATCTCAATATGAGTCAAGCAGTTGCTATTGGCGGTACAAGTGTATTCATCTTGGTTTCGGTGGCGATTGAGACAAAGCGACAGCTCGAAAGTCGCGTTACAATGGCCACCTATGAGCGGTATTAAGACAAAATGACCACTTCCAGAAGAAAACACTTTACAATCAGAAGAAAATCAGGTAAACTAATCAACTGTAGCCCATCCACATTATGACAAGTACAAAGGAAGTAATCGAAGTAGAAGGGACTGTCCTCGAAGCGCTCCCAAATGTAACCTTTAAGGTTGAGCTCGAGAATGGTCATATTGTTCTTGCTCATGTGTCGGGTAAGATGCGGATGCATTATATAAAAATCCTTCCAGGAGATAAGGTGACGCTTGAAATGACACCTTATGACCTGAACAAGGGTCGCATCACGTATCGTCATAAGTAATTAACGTTTAGGGAAAGAATCACGCATGAAAGTCCGCGCTGGAGTTAAGCCAATCTGTGCCAAGTGCAAAGTCGTACGCCGACGCGGTGTCGTACGCGTGATTTGTGAAAACCCTAAACATAAGCAGCGGCAAGGGTAAGTTAGCATCATGGCACGTATTGCAGGAACCAACATTCCGAATGAAAAGCGAGTTGAAATTGGCTTAACCTATGTGCATGGCATTGGTTTGGTTTCAAGTCAGAAGATTTTGGCAAAGACCAAGATTAATCCAGATACCCGAGTGAAGGATCTCACCGAGGCTGAATTGACTCAATTACGTAACGAAATTGACGCTAGTTACGAAGTAGAAGCGGATCTTATGCGTAAGGTCACCTTGAATATCAAACGACTCAAGGAGATCAAGGCATATCGAGGTCTGCGCCATGCAGCCGGACTGCCTTCACGTGGTCAGCGCACAAAGACAAACGGTCGAACTCGTCGTGGACGTCGCAATACCATGGGCTCTGGTCGTAAGAAGCCGGCACAGAAGACGTAAGGCTGATAAGGGAATAGGAACGGAATACGATTATGGCACAAGCGAAAGCTAAAACTCGACGTCGAAAGATCAAGCGCAACCTACCAAAGGGCGTGGTTCATATTCAGTCGACATTTAATAACACCATTATCAGCGTAACCGACGAAGCCGGGAACGTTGTATCGTGGGCTTCATCTGGCTCCGCTGGATTTAAGGGCTCACGAAAGAGTACGCCTTACGCCGCTCAGATTGCTACCGAAAAAGCCCTCGAAAAAGCCAAGGATTTTGGCTTGAAGCAAGTATCAGTTATCGTGCAGGGTATTGGTTCTGGTCGCGAAAGCGCGGTTCGTGCTCTGCAGAACACCGGTGTTGGCGTGTCTGGCATTCGCGACATTACAGGTGTACCGCATAACGGTTGCCGACCACGAAAGGCAAAGAGGAATTAATCATGGCTCGTAACCTTACCCCAATTGGAAAGCTTTCACGTCGCGAAGGCGTTCAGCTGCACCCGAAGGCTGTCAAGGCGCTCACGCGTCGTAATTACGCTCCTGGTCAGCATGGTCAGGCACGTCGCCCTAAGCCATCTGACTATGCAGTTCAGTTGCGTGAAAAGCAGAAAGTTAAGCGCTTGTATGGCGTCATGGAAAAGCAGTTCCGTCGCTACGTCACCGAAGCCGAGCGTCGGGACGGAGTGTCGGGTGAAAACCTACTCCGTTTACTTGAACAGCGCCTTGATAATGTTGTATACCGCCTTGGCCTTGCAACCTCACGTCAGGCTGCCCGCCAGATGGTCACCCATGCTCATATTCGCCTAAATGGCAAGAAGGTCGATGTACCTTCGATCCAGGTAAAAGCTGGGGATACCATCGAAGTAAAAGAATCTAGCAAGAAAAAGCCACTCTTTGTTGAGCTCGCGGAGCAGCTCAAGTCAGCAACACCAGAAACCCCAAGCTGGCTGAAGCTTGATACCAAAAAACTGGCCGGTACAGTCACTGGTGCCCCAGTTCGTGACGACAGTGACAATTTCATTGAAGAACAATTAATCATCGAGTTCTACTCGCGTTAGCCGCCTAAGTAAGTAAGAGGAGTCATCATGGCCTTATTCGACATCAACCTACCAGAAATGAAAGAAGAGCAGATCGCTGATCACACCAGCCGCTTTACCATTGCCCCGCTATATCCAGGATATGGTATGACGATCGGTAACTCGATGCGTCGAGTGATCCTTTCAAGCCTTGCTGGTGCCGCAGTTACCGCTGTTCGCATCGAAGGCGCTGACCATGAATTTTCGACACTCCCAGGTATTCGCGAGGACGTGATTGCTTTGATCCTGAACATCAAGCAGATCAAGGTGCGTTACCAGGGCGATGAGCCAGCAACAATGACGCTCTCAAAGACCGGTAAGGGTCCAGTTACCGTCGGTGATATTCAGACTACTGGCGATATGGAAGTTGTTAACAAGGACCTCGAACTTTGTTACATCGATGATGCTAAGGGTAAACTCGAAATCGAATTCAAGGTAGAGCAGGGACGAGGGTATAGCCCAGTCGAAACCCGTCAGGGTGAACGCCTTCCAGTTGGCTTCATCGCAGTTGATGCAATCTATACGCCAATCCGCCGTGTGCGTTTCAATATCGAGAATACCCGTGTTGGACAGATGACCAACCTTGATAGCCTGGTAATGGAAGTTGAAACCGATGGTTCTCTTTCACCATACGAAGCTATGCAGCAGGGCGGAGAGATCCTAGTTGGTCACTTTCAGGTTGTAGCTGGTCTTGATGTAGTCTCAGTTGGAGCCGGTGGTATTATGACTGCGGAAGCTAAGGCTGAAGCTGAGCATGGTGCTATCGCCATCGAAGAGCTTTCACTCTCGCAGCGCACTACCAACGCCCTCATCAATAACGACATTGCTACCGTTGGTGATTTGAGTCAACTTACTCAGCAGGAGCTCAAGTCACTCAAGGGCTTTGGTCAGAAGGCGTACGAAGAAGTACTCGAAAAGCTCGAGGAGATTGGAATTAAGCTCGCGTAAGTCATCTGACGCGAATAGGACAATATTATGCACGCCCACTACCACACAACATCGAAGCTCTCCCGAAAGATTGGCCCACGACAGGCCGTCGTAAAGGGCCTCTTAGAATCTCTCGTGCTCTACGAAAAGATCGAAACCACTGAAGCAAAGGCCAAGACTATCAAGCCAACATTTGACCGCTTGGTGACTCGCGCTAAGAAGGGTGGCCTCCATAATATTCGTGCGATTCATGCAGGACTCGGTTCGAAAACCGCTGCCGATAAGCTCATTCAAGAACTCGTTATTGGTTTTGAAGGTCGCAACTCTGGGTACACCCGCCTCATCAAGACAGGTTATCGCCGCGGTGATGCTGCTAGTATGGTGGTCGTAGAGCTTGTGCTCGATCCAGACTTTGAAGAGAAGCTCAAGGCTCGTCAAGCGGCGGAGCAGAAACCAGTTGAAAAGCCGGCTAAGCCAGCCGCTAAAGCGAAGAAGGTAACAAAATGATAAATGCAAGCCGAACATATCAAGCCAAGCAGGGGCTTATTCAGTCTGACTGGTACGTTGTTGACGCAACTGACATTGTGCTCGGGCGCCTTGCGACCGAAATTTCCACGAAGCTGATGGGGAAGCATAAGCCCCAGTACAGCCCACACGTTTTGACCGGAGACACCATCATCGTCATTAATGCCGAGAAAGTTGCAGTAACCGGCAATAAGCTTCTCGACAAGAAGTACTACCGGCACAGCGGTTATCCTGGTGGCTTGACGGAGACGACTCTAGAAGAGCAGCTTGAAAAGAAGCCAACCCTTGTGATCGAACACGCTGTTCGAGGTATGCTTCCGAAGAATAAGCTCGCAAAGCACATGCTTGCTCGTCTGCACGTGTATGCTGGCAGCGAACACCCACATAGCGCTCAGCAGCCTAAAGAAATGAAGGTGAAATAGTATGGCAGATAAGAAGCATTATTACTACGCAGTAGGGCGCCGTAAATCGGCCGTTGCAACTGTGCGACTCATGAATGGCAAGGGAGTACTCACAATTAATGGTGTGCCATCAGGTGAGTACCTGAATAACGAAATGCTCTCGAAGCTCGTTGTAGCGCCACTCGAATTGGTTGCTAAGCATGATAAGCTCGACGCAATCATTCGTGTTGAAGGTGGTGGTAAGCGTGGGCAGGTCGACGCCATCCGCTTGGGTATTGCCCGTGCGCTGGTCGAGATTAGTGAAGACTACCGTCTGAGCCTGAAGAAAGCCGGCATGCTAACACGTGATCCGCGCGAAAAAGAGCGCAAGAAATACGGTCTTAAGAAGGCGCGTAAAGCTCCTCAGTTCTCAAAGCGCTAAGCAGTCCGAGTTTTTCAGCGTCTCACAGGCAGTCGACATTGGTTCTCCACGTCGACTGTTTGTTTTTGTAGATATATTTGGCCTGAGTAGGGCAACTTTTCCCGTATAATGTACAGTGGTTATGCTTATATCATGAGATCAAAAATGAGAACCACAGCGCAATGGTAGACCGCAGACTTCTAAGAAATATTATCTTAGCGAGTATCCTCTTGCTTACGCTGGGGACAGCTACATTCATGTCCACCGCCAAGCTGTCCTTTGGCGAGGCGCTGTATGAAACGGCGTTTATCCTCATCTCACACTTCGACCACTATGGCTTCAAGGACTCGGCCAGTCGATTGATGGTGATTTTCTTGGCCCTGAGCTCACTGGTGCTGATCGGGTATTTGCTCAAAGTCTTGGCGGACTATATAGTAGGATTAGGTGACGGGCTCAGACGCAAACATATGAAACGAACAATCTCTCGCATGAAAAACCACTACATTATTTGTGGGCTAGGTCGAGTTGGCTCACAAGTGGCCGACGAACTAGCTGACGATGGTGTTCCGTTTGTGTGTGTGGATCAGAATGAAGAGTTTGTGAAGATGATGATCGCCCAGGGCTACACTGCTATCGTTGGTGATGCTACCAAGGAAGAGACGCTTCAAGCTTGCGGTATTGAACGCGCTCAGGGAATTGTTGCGTCACTCGGGACTGATAGTGGAAACTTGTTTATTACGCTGGCAAGTCGTCAATTAAACCCCAGTATATTTATCGTTACACGGGTCAATCGCGAAGAGAATCGGCAGCGCATGCTGCGTGCTGGCGCTGATCGCACGACGATGCCATATCAGATCGGTGCATATCACATGGCAACCACGCTCACGCGCCCTAACGTTGTTGATTTTCTGGAGATCTTGGCCACAAATAATAACAGCGATCTAGCCGTCAGGGAACTGAAGATTGATGAGGCGAGCCAACTCGCTGGCCAGCCACTGAGCCGACTCTACTCACATAAGCCTGGTGCCACCGTGCTAGCGATGAACTCGGCTGACGGTGCGAGTAAGGTAAATCCATCGGGCAATGAAACAATCTATGCAGGGGATACGCTGATTGTGCTCGGCACTGAGGCTCAGCTCGCAGAGGTGCATGGTCTAATTTGATGGTGGGTCGCCGTAAACAGGGGGTACGGGACTACGTCGTTGATGGTTCTCGAGAAGGTCAGCGGCTTGATGCCGTTTTGGCGGCTGTTTGGCCGGATGTTAGTCGGTCTTCCTGGGTGAGCTTGATAAAAAATCACCAAGTGCTGCTCGACAGTGCGCCGGCGAAGCCTTCGCAGTCAGTCCTCTTTGGCTCGAGCATAGTTGTGCTTACGCTGCCGGTGCCAAAACGTACGGAGTTGGTTGCTAGTGCAGAGGGTCCGGACACGCTATATGCAGACGAAGACGTAATTGTGATCTTTAAGCCGGCAGGCCTCATTGTGCACCCGACAGTTGGGTCGGATGAACCGAGCGTGGTTGGTAGTTATCGAGACCAGATTGCTGACCTCGATGCAGTGCGTCCAGGTGTCGTGCATCGACTAGATCGTGACACCTCGGGTGTGATGGTGCTAGCTCGGAATCCTGAAGCTAAGAAATTTTTGCAGGCAGCTTTTCGGGCTCGCAAAGTGAAGAAGACGTACTGGGCGCTTGTCTGGGGAAACCCGGGGATTGGCGTGAAACGACTGGCATTTGGCATGTCACCGGCTGGTGGTCGAGCTGGTGTTATGCGAGTTGATCCGCTCGGCAAGCCGGCAGAAACAATTATCAGTACGTTGGCCCATGGACCAGAAGTGTCGCTTGTGGAGGCCCGGCCAATTACCGGACGCACACACCAGATTCGAGTCCACTTAACAGCGCTTGGTTTCCCGATTCTTGGAGACAAGATCTACGGTAAGGCTGGCGATACGGTGGCGCGACAAATGCTCCATGCTCGTGAGCTGAGTTTTACCTTGCCAAGTGGTGAACATAAGTCATTCGAGGCTTCTGTACCGTCAGATTTTCAGAGTACAATGGAACAATACTCATGTCTTATGCCGCAGTAAACATACGAGATTCATCGATGCATTCATGCATTGTGAGTGGGGCAGCGGAGCTGCCTCGGCGTCAGCGTGCGTTTGAGCTGATTGCTGGCTGGGTGGGTGTGAGCACCCAATCCGTCGCTACAAGCTCTCAAGTTGTTTGGGTACGTGCGGAGAAGGGGATCATAGCTCGTCCTGCTATCGCGGCAGTGCTGCACGAGCTATCATTGCATGCCTATGCCGACACCAGGCGCGCCATCATCCTTGAGCCAGCAGATACGATGACGCCAGAGGCCGCAAATATGCTCTTAAAAAGTATCGAAGAGCCACCTGCCGGCGTACGGTTTTATTTGTTGGTTAGTACGATTGCTCGTATTCTCCCGACCTTACGTTCGCGTTCATCGGTGTTAGTGGCGAATGAGGACGCTTCCGCTGAAGACGAAACTCGAGCTGTAACGTTTATCGAATCAAGCATTGCTAGGAGACTCGCCATCATCGCCGGCCTGACAGATCGTAATGAGCAGCTGGCATTACTCAAAGATTTGCTCATAGTCAGTCGGGCGAGGCGTTGGTTTGCCGCCGCAGAGTGGCTCCAGCAGGTTGTCAGCGTAGCCGGTCAGAGCGTGAATGTGCGCTTGGCTCTGGAGGCCTTTGCGGTGAGCTATGAATGGAGTCAGGCATGATGTATGAGCTTATCATTTTTGTGGTACTCGCATTTGTGACGTGGCGGATAACCCGGTCGAGCTACAATCAGTTTGCCCACTATCTAAACGCTGGACTCGACAATGAAGCTGTTACGCATGAGAGCCAGCTCGAGCGACTAATTGCCGCCGCCGGCCGTTACTATGATGAGCGCAAATGGTTAGCTGCCGAAAAAGCCTATGTCAAAGTGTTGAAGCTTGATCATAAAAACACGACTGCATATAGGCGGCTTGGCATGGTCTATTCTCAGCTCAAGAACTACTCGGATGCCGCAGAGTGTTTTCAGATAGCCATGAAGGGCGGGGGGAGTGCTGCCGATTGGCAGAATCTTGCTACCGTCCAATACCATCTAGGGGCCCACGTGGAAGTGGAGTCTTCGCTCAAGAAGGCCGTCGAGATCGAGCCGAGTGTGAGCCGTTATTTGGCGCTCGCAAAGGTGCAGGGGATCTTAGGGAAAGATGCCGAGCGTAAGCTCACGCTCGACGCGGCCCAAAAATTTGATCCCGAGAGTCCAGCAATCGAAAAAGCCCGTACGGCTTGATCACTGACTCATTGAAAAAACCCTCAAAAACTGGTAAACTAAGCTCTGTTTTTTGTACGTAAAATGCCCAAATAGCTCAGTGGTAGAGCGCTTCCATGGTAAGGAAGAGGTCCCGAGTT
>CAYSMD010000028.1:1342-9418 GCA_964432055.1 uncultured Candidatus Saccharibacteria bacterium | reverse complement strand
CTCAGACAGCAGTTCATCTACGGCGAACTCAATCAGATTCAGACCGATACGCGTACGCTGCTCGAGCAGAAGCGAGAGGTACTCTCGCAGCAGAAGGAACTCCGAACTCGAGCGAAGCTGCTCGATAAGCGAGCTTCGCAGCTCGCCGAAGAACGTGATAGAGCTCTTGCGCGGCATCAAGAAGCCCTGCATACACTCGAGTCATTACAGGATTCTCGCAATCAGCTGAGCGATCAGATCGCCGAGCAACAGATTAAACTCGGTGTCCTCTCGGCAGCCCAAACCGAGACTGATCAAACTCAAGAGGATCGGTCAGAGCGCAAGCAGCAGGTAGTGAAGCGCTTGCAAGATCTGCATGGCCAGCTCGATGTCCAAACGAAGGCGGCGGATGCGCAGGCGAGTAAGATCGAGCTACATAATCAAAAAGTACGCGAGCTGACAAGGCAGCTGACGAAACTGCGACATGCCCTCAAGTCCAATCAACTGAGTGATCATTTAGGTCAGGCGCTGGGTCTCGTGAAGCTACTCTTGCAGCAGCTGGGTGCAAACGAACCGATTCAGCGAGATCGACTGCGCTTAGTACTCCATAAACTGATTCGCACGGTGAAGCTTGCCCATGATGCCGACTTGTCCGCAGCGCCAGAGAAGATCGTCAAGCTTCAGCAGCAGATTAGTCGCGAGATGTCACGCCGTGAAGATGTCGTTGAAAAGCAGACCTTGGAGATTATTAAGCAGCGCTCTCTGGAGCTGGATATTCATACGCTCGAGCGAGAACTTGAGCGCCTGGAGTTGAAATCGAACGATTCGAATGCTCTGCCTGAGCGATTCGAGGTGATTCGTTTGGAGCGCGCACTGAAGTCACTGCTCGATAAGCGGTCTAAGCTCGACGCCGAGCACGAAGCTGCTCGCAAGCTACTGACTGAGCTGGGAGGTGACTCAATGGCCGACCAAGTTGAACTCGCTCGTGAGCAAGAAGAGATCAGGGGGCATCAATTCCAGCTCGAGCGAGAGCTGGAGTCGCTCGAGGCTCGAGCAAAAGAGCTAGGGCAGCGCGATCTGGAAGTATCTCAGCAGGCTAAGCTATGGCAAATCTCCACGAAATCATCCAGCAATCAGCCGGTGAAAGATGGATCGGTTGACCGTGATCGACTTCTTCAACTCGAAGCCGAACTGACGCTTATTGGTGAGATAGATGAAGGCCTTGTGACGGCGCATCAGGAGCTGACAGATCGCGTGGCGTATCTTGACGGGCAGGCGGACGACCTTGAGCAAGCCGTTGCTGACATCCAGAAAGCGCTTCAGGAGTTGGATCGGCGGATTGCGACGACTTTTACGACTAACTTCAAGAAGATCAACACGATTTTTGGGAAGGAGTTTGAGCGACTTTTCAGTGGCGGTGAAGCGAAGATAGCATTAACGAAGCTGGACGATGATGAGTACGGTATCGAGATCAGTGTTCGGCCACCAGGCAAGCGCTTGGGGCTGCTTTCGGCGCTGTCGGGTGGCGAGAAGACGCTCGCAGCGATTGCGCTCCTGACGGCGATTCTGCGAGTTAATCCCAGCCCGTTTGTGATGCTCGACGAGGTCGATGCCGCGCTTGACGACCATAATGCCACGCTCTTTTGCGAGACGCTGCGACTGCTGGCTCGGCATTCTCAGATCTTGGTCATCACCCATAATCACGAAACAATGGTGCATGCCGATAAGCTCTATGGCGTAACGGCGAGTCCGAAGCGCGCCTCGACTGTGGTCGCGGTAGACCTCACCACGGCAGAGGCGATTCACTAACCTGTTGACAATCTGGTGGAGAATCGGTACAATTGGGTGCATTCGTGCGTGTGCCGCGCGCGTAGTTGATACGCGGCCTCGCCATTTTTATGCAAAGTTTAACTCATTTAGGAACATATGCTCGTAATTCGTTTGGCCCGTACAGGTCGCAAAAAGTCTGCTGCTTATCGTGTTGTTGCCGCTGAAAAAAGCCGTGCTGCAACTGGTAAGTTTGTTGAAGTTCTTGGTCACTACAATCCACACACCAAGGAGCTTGTTCTTGATAAGGAACGCATCGCGACTCGGGTTGGTCAGGGTGCTCAGCCTTCAAACACGGTGCTCCGCCTGATGGTTCGCGAAGGTATTGAATTGCCAAAGTGGGCTAAGATCGAGCAGAAGCAGCGCGCTCCAAAGAAAGAGCCAGAAGTGAAGGAAGAGGCAGTTGCTGAAGTTGCCGCCGCCGCTTCTGATGACGCCGCTCCTGCTGATGCAGTTGATAGCACTCAGGTTCAAGAAGCTGCTGCCGATGCTGCAGAAGCTGCAACTGAAGCTGAAAAAAAGTAAGTTAGTAAAAAACTCTCCCCAAGCACGCTCGCAAGATTCGTCTAACGAGCGTGCTTTTGGTTATTCGCTCGTGATTCCGTTACAATAAGATCATAGATAAGTTAGGCGCCAGCAGTAACGATTGAAGGAGGCATCTATGGCAGAAGCACATGATCAGCAATTTATCGAGTATGTGGTTACGAATATCGTAGACCATCCGGAAGAGGTGAAGCTTGAGCGGACAGTGGATGACCGTGGTGTGCTCCTGACGCTCTCCGTTCATCCTGAGGATATGGGTAAAATCATTGGCAAAGCTGGCGGTACTGCCAAGGCGATTCGTACGCTGCTACGCGTATTGGGTGCCAAGGATGATGAGCGCTATAATCTCAAGATTGTCGACGCTGATGGCAGTGGCCCAGTCGCCCCGAGCTCGCATGAATCGACCGACGTAGCGCCAGAAGCGGCTGAGCAGCCAGCAGCTCATGCTGAAGCCGATGACGATGTCGAAGCCATCAAGAAAAAGGCTCGTGAAGGTCTTGATGACCTCGATATGGATTTGTAGTAATAAAAAGAAAAGCCAGTCCTAGATCGATCTAGGACTGGCGGGGAGCGGCATAGTGAAGCCGGCACGGATGATGCGCTTGGACTGCGGATTGCGTTGCATCCAGACAGCGATGTAGTACTCCACGAGTTCTTCTGGCCACGCATTGAGCTGCATCATCCACTCGCAGTCACGCTGATGAGACATATCGAGTGGCGTGGGAATGCCAGTGTCGGGGATGGTGCTCTCGCAGTACCGGCACACCCAAACGCGGAAGGTTGGGAAGAAGCCGACTGTCTCGCGGCGACACTCCTGTGAGAAGAATTGGTCGAGCTCAGCGAGTGAGATCACATACAGGTCACGAAGTTCGGGTGATGCGTCTTCGAGCAATGAATTATCCTTTGTTCGGGGGTGAGGTGCATGGACAGAACCAGAGTATTATGCTAAAATTTTACAGATTTGTCAATAAATGACAACAGATAAGAAGCTATGAAAATCGATATTATTACACTCTTTCCAGAAATATTCTCACAGGTGCTCGACCACTCCATGCTCCACAAGGCTCGTGAGGTTGGTGCGGTTGAATTTCGCAACGTAAATTTGCGCGAGTTTGGCATTGGTCCACGTCAGCAGGTTGACGATACCCCTTATGGCGGCGGAGCTGGGATGCTATTAAAGCCCGAACCAATGTTTGCGGCTGTGGAGTTTTGCAAAGAAACAAATCCAGATGCAAAAGTATTGATGATGACGCCACGTGGCAAGCAATTTCGCCAGCTGGATGCCAAGCGTCTGGCAAAAGAGCAGGGCTTAATCATTCTCTGTGGCCACTACGAAGGTTTTGACGAACGTATCCTCTCGATAGTTGATGAAGAAGTTTCGATGGGTGATTTCGTTCTGACCGGTGGAGAAATTCCCGCCATGGCAGTAGCCGATAGTATTGTACGTTTGCTTCCAGGTGTGTTGGGTGATCAGCGCTCGCACGAAGAAGAGAGCTTTTCGCAGGGACTATTGGAACACGCGCATTACACCCGTCCTCAGGAATTCCGTGGCATGAAAGTGCCTGAAGAGCTACTTGGTGGCAATCATGCAAAGATTCACGAATGGCGCAGGCAGGATGGCATAAAGAAAACTGAAGAAAATCGTCCGGATCTTACGGAGCTGTAAGTGGCAGCTGAGTTTTACGTACTTCCACCAGAAAAGATCGCGCAGCAGCCACCGAAGGTACGTGGAACTTCTCGTCTACTTGTATTGCACCGTGATGCAAAAAAGCTGGAAGATAAGCGATATGTGGACGTACCTGAGTATTTAGAGGCGGGTGACGTGCTTGTTCTCAATGATACAAAAGTCATGCCGGCGCGTTTGATTGCAAAATTTGCTGATGGTCGAGAGCGGGAGCTGATGCTGACTGAAAAACATGAAAGACAGCTAGCCGAAACACATGCTCAGGTAGTGTATCGTGGCAAGTTACGCATTGGTGATGAATTGTATATTGAGGGTCAGCAGCTTCGGGTGCTCGAAATTCTAGAGGGT
Source organism: uncultured Candidatus Saccharibacteria bacterium (assembly GCA_964432055.1). Classification (GTDB taxonomy): domain Bacteria; phylum Patescibacteriota; class Saccharimonadia; order CAILAD01. The sequence goes on along the minus strand of CAYSMD010000028.1, from coordinate 5,037 downwards.
GGTCAAGCAATTATTGAGGCTGATCGCAGTATCGTAGAAATCGCTAACGAATACGGCGCTACACCACTACCACCATATATTCGTCGTGCAGCTAATCAAGAAGATGCGCAGCGTTATCAAACAGTGTTTGCTCAAGAGACGGGGTCGGTGGCCGCGCCAACTGCATCGCTTAATATGACCGAAGAGTTACTCCAGGCTATTCGCGCAAAGGGAATTGAGGTTGTGTATCTGACTCTGCATGTTGGTAGAGGAACCTTCATGCCCATCCGTACTGAAAAAGTTGATGACCACACAATGCACGAAGAGTATTTTGAGATCTCTCCAGACACATTAGCGAAAATTCGCTCAGCAAAGAAATCTGGTAAGCGAGTAGTGGCACTGGGGACAACTGTGACGCGTGCTCTGGAGTATGCAGCTGAAGATATTCTCACGAGTTCCAGCCAGTTGGTAGACGGGGAAGCTGACATTTTTATTCACCCGGGCTATGAGTTTCGCGTGGTGGATGCACTCCTCACGAATTTTCATGCACCTGACTCAACTGTTATCCAGCTCGCCGCGGCATTTACAGGTGAGGAGTTACTGAAAAAAACCTATGCTCATGCACTTGACTCAAATTATCGCTTCTTGTCCTACGGCGATTCGATGCTGATAGTATAAGAAAAAACCCTAGCCAATCAGGCTAGGGCATGAGTCAGTTCATCGTCCGGCGCACAGTGGCGAGTCCTCGACTCTCCAAGGCTTCGATGATCAGCCAACCCATATCGGTCTCACCTTCTTGTAGTGCGAAGGTGGGTGAGCGGGGCGAGAAGTGATGGTTGTTGTGGAGGCCCTCACCCATCGTCAGCCAAGCGAGCCAAGGCTGGTTGGTGCTGGCATCAGAGACACTATGCGGCCGGCTCCCGAATCGGTTGTAGGCATGCCACAGCAGATGTGACACCGGCCCTTGCGCGCGAGCCAGCTCATGCGGGAACGCAGCATGGCTGGCATTCACGGACGCCGAGAGGCCGATGTAGCCGGGCCAGTGCGACAGTGCGACGATGCCACCGCTGACTGGGCCGAAGATGAGAACAGCGGCACCGATGCCAAGCACCAGCCCGCGTCCACCGCTCAGCCACTTGATGTGCTCGAGTGGCGTTGGATCTAGCAGGTCTCTGCGTCGCCGCACGGCATCGGTCTTGGCAGCCCGCTTGTACTCGCCGACATTGCCGAACTGCACCCTTGCGAGGCTGTCGATTACCGGGGAATGCGGATCGCCGGGACGATCGGAGTGAGCGTGGTGCTGTTGATGGACCGCTGCCCACTCGTTGGGTTCCATGCCGGTGCTGACACGGATCACGAAGTCGTAGAAAGTCACGACGCGCCGGTCGTAGGTGACGGCGGGGTGAGCGAGCGAGCGATGCAGCCATGTCGTGGTTGCGATGTTGGCGACCTGGGTGATTCCCAGGCCGATGCCAACGGCAGTGAGCGGGTGAACGCGGTTGCGGAGGAAATGCCTAGCCAAGGTGCGAAGCTTCATGATATCCCTTTCAAGGTCGATGAAGCAGGTCAGGCGGTATTATCTCAAAGATATGCCAATCTGGCGAGTAGTCGTTTTGAGCTAAGCTTTTTTGAACGCTCGAAATGACAGAAAAGCACCGATGGCTGGCAGGATGGCTGCAATGATTGTGGTGAGACCGAGGAATGCAAAGAATACCTCCATGCCGCCAATCGCTCCAAGGAGATGCTTGGCGGTGGCGCGCTTCTTCGTGCGAGTCAGGGCGATGCCGCAGATAGCCAGCGGCAAGGAAAGAATAATATTGACGACTAGCGCAATGGTGAGGATAACGGTTTCAACTGATTCGGCAGACCTGCCTTCGACTAGTGACTCGGGCCCAATAATAAGTACAGCGATACTATAAAGTGTGAAAAGCGAGCCAAGTACAATGGCAAACCAGGCGGCGGCGGTTGCTCCTGGAATTGCGCCGATTGTGTCTGCAGCATAGGCTGCGGGCGGTGGCTGGCTACCAGCTACGGGTGTTGTCTGTACGGGGGCGGGGCCGGCAGTAGGTGGAGTTGGGACTGGAGCTGCAGGGGCAGGCGTACCCTGAGCTGGCTGAAGCGCTTGACCGCAATTGCCGCAAAATTTTGCCGTTGCCTTAACCGGCTGGTGACACTTGGGGCAAAGAAATTCTTGCGGCATAACTACTCGTTATTCTAGCTGAGCATAAGCAGTAACTGCAAATCTTTGAGGTCTGATCAGGTGCGCTGACCGCAGTGCTCGCAATAGAGTGTGTGATCAGGGTTTGGTTGCCCGCAACTGCGACAGAAGTTATTTACCCCGTCGGCACTGAGCTGCAGGCGAGAGTCACGTTTTTGGGCATAGTGATAGAGCAGGAAAACGCCAATATTGAGGCTAATAGCAATCAGGAGCGATAAAAGCGTTGCGCCGAGATTTTTACTAGCGAGTCCAAAGTTGTAGAGACCGTGCAAGACCATTGCAAAAATGAGTGAGACTGGCACTTGCCATGTGCCGCGCCCGGTAACTTTGCGACGAGCGAGAAAATACCCGAACCACATAGAAAATCCGGTGTGGAGGAACGGCGTGATAATGATACGCATGACGCCGATGCCGCTACCGAAGGTAAATGTATACAAAATTGATTCGGTAACACTGAAGATAACTCCACTAATACCGAAATAAAATAGGCCATCAGTGAGCTCATTAAAGTAGGGCTTCTTCCAAATGAAGATGGCGAGCGGGATAGCTTTGGCTGCTTCTTCGATGATGCCCACAAGTATCATGGCGACAAATAGAAACTCAAGTGGATAGCCCCCAGCTCTCAGTACTTCTGAATTGATACTTACCGCTGGTCCGATCGTCGGTAGCTTACCGAGAATAAAATTCGTAACGAAAACGAGCGGAATTGAGAGAAAGCCAAACCCAATTGCAGCCCGCAGACCCTGCCTGGGTTCTTTGCTACCACGGTCATGACGAATCACGTAGCGGATGAAAAAGATCGCGATACAGACCTGGATAATAATGACGATAAGCGTAAGCATTATTAATGATAGTGCGGTTTCACCGTCGAGGTGTCAAGCAATACTCTGCGGCAAGTCTTGCATTCCGGTGGCCCGGGAGTATAGTAAAGCTCAAGCTCTTATGGAAGCATGAGGCTCGTACATTTCCCAACCAAACTCGCTAGGAGGTGATTCCCGATGGGGCCAGTCGCTCCGCTACCAGATACCACCGTCATCATCTACATGGGTACGTTCGCCCCGCAGTGCGCGGAGGTGATCTATCGGCCGCTGGCCCGGATCTTCGAAGCACGCGGCTACCCTGTCGTTATGAAATCCCTGCCACGACTTGGTCTCGGCCCACTCGACGAGGCATCCGATGAGCTTGCGCTTAGCACGCTCTCGCCAGATCGGCGCTACATCCTGATCGGACACAGTCAAGGTGGCTTGCACGCCTTCCATCTTGCTCGCTACTACGAGCACATGATCTTGGCGGTGATCGGCTTCGGTGTTCCGTTCCACGGTACGCGTCTGGCAAACTTCGGTACGTTGCTGAGGATGATGCCGGCAGTCGGTACCATGGCGGCCCATTCGCGCTACTTGCACGAGCTGCGTGAAGACCAGACCTACCAGGCCGAGAATGTCTACTCGATGTTCTCAGTCCTCGATGAGCTGGTCGTTCCATGGTTCGCCTCGAACGT
>CAYSMD010000028.1:0-1242 GCA_964432055.1 uncultured Candidatus Saccharibacteria bacterium | reverse complement strand
CGTTCTTCGTGTGGGGGTTCTTCTGTGATATCATAAGTGTAATTACGTCGATTGTATCTCGGCGCAGCATGTCACAGACAAAAATCTACTTATCCACAACTTTATCGGGTTATCCTCTGGCCGGACCCTACATCTAGTGTATATACTGGTTATGCTTACGCTACATACAGCGTACTTGCAAATCGCACATCAACATTCGAATACCTAGCATGAAAGGGTGATCCTTATGGGTACACCTCTCGGACTGCAGCGGCGGTTCACATCTCCGGACATCCACCCGTACGACATGGTCACGTGGCGACGCGCAGACGCGCTCATCCCTGACTACAAGACCGGCGGCAACGCCTTCTACCAGCCGGGGGTCGAGTTCCCGGAGGGTTGGTCGCAGGCTGCGATCAACATCGTGGCGCAGAAGTACTTCCGCGGCTCCCTCGGTACGCCTGAGCGTGAGTCGAGCCTGCGGCAGCTCATCGATCGGGTGGTCAACACCATCACCGCCTGGGGCGACAAGGACGACTACTTCGACTCCGAAGAGGAACGCGAGACGTTCCGTGCCGAGCTCACGTACATCCTGCTCACGCAGCGGGCGGCCTTCAACTCGCCGGTGTGGTTCAACATCGGTGTGCCGGGCACCCCGCAGCAGGCCAGCGCCTGTTTCATCCTGTCGGTCGACGACTCGATGCCGTCCATCAAGGACTGGTGGGCCAACGAGGCGCTCATCTTCCAGGGCGGCTCGGGCGCAGGTGCGAACCTGTCGCGTCTGCGCGGCTCCGTGGAGTCGATCGGCGGCAGTGCCAACACCAGCTCGGGACCGCTGAGTTTCATGCAGGCGGCCGATTCGGCTGCGAACGCGATCAAGTCGGGCGGCAAGACCCGTCGAGCGGCCAAGATGGTCATCCTCGACATCGACCACCCCGACGTCCTCGAGTTCATCCGCTGCAAGGCGGAGGCCGAGAACATGGCTCGCGCGCTCAAGCTGTTGCCCGGTTTCGACATGGGCTTCGACGGCAAGCACTCGAGCTGGCTGCCCTTCCAGAACGCCAACAATAGCGTGCGTGTCACCGATGAGTTCATGCGAGCCTACGAAGAGGGTGCCATGTGGTCCCTCTCGGCGCGACGTGATGGTGAGGTGCTCGCTGAGGTGCCGGCCCGCGAGCTGATGCGAGAGATCGCAGAAGCAGCGTGGGCCTGCGCAGACCCCGGCATGCAGTACGACACCATCATCAACGACTGGCACACCAC
>CAYSMD010000027.1:0-10338 GCA_964432055.1 uncultured Candidatus Saccharibacteria bacterium | reverse complement strand
GGAATCTGTCCGTCTTTGTGTTCGCCTTCGAGAGCAAACTCGATCGTATCGCCGGCCTTCACACTGATGACTTCAGGAACGGTGCCAATGCGGATCTTCGGACCCTGCAGATCTTGAATGATCGCTACCGATCGATTGAGCTTGCGAGCCGATGTGCGAACTTCATGAATCACATTTGCATGCCAACTGTGCCGGTTGTGTGAGAAGTTTAGTCGGATACCATTCACACCCGACTTGAGGAGAGACTCAATTTTCGCCTCACTGGCCGGACCAATTGTGGCGATAATCTTGGTCTTTTTGTACTGTCGGGCATCAACTTTTAAAGCGCTCATGCTCACTATTGTACAGGATAGTATCAACCACTTCCTAACCTTGACTTTTTACATATTTATAAGTATAATAATTTAGTTTTGTACCTCCCCAGCAACCAGGAGCAATCTTGCCCCCAGAGCCATTCCTTCATCCCCCCGACGACGACACCGTGCCGATACACTGGCCAAGTCGCGATCGTGAGGAGCACCGTGAGGAAGTGTTAGCCCGTCTCGGCGTGGCTAGCATCTTGCTCGTCACGATCCTACTGCTCGCCTTCGTCATATCAAACGTCTGGACTACACCATGACGCCCCGACCCAGAGGAGAATCCGTGAAGCAAGAATCCAAGCGCCTGCGTCTCGACGCCTGGCTCGGCCACATGGCCAACAATCGCCCCTACACCGTGCTTGCCGCCTACATGGCTCTGGCACTCGTGGTGGCAGTTGTCATCATCGCCATGTTCGGCTAGCAGAAAGGTCAAGCTATGCCCGAAAAGGAGTCCGACCCACCCTCGGGAATCCGGTTCCTCATGTGCGTGATCACGATCCAATTGGCACTCATCGCAGTGATTCTTGTGGTAATCGCCTACAAGCTCTAGTTGCCTCACCCGTCCCTTCGACCACACTCGAGGGGACGGGTTCTTCATTTTTATAGTATACTGTCGGCTAGAAACTACTTTTTAATAAACAAGGATTTTTCTATGGCAACCACTACACGCACCACCGAAAACGAGCTACTCGACCGGCTCAAAAAACAATCCAAGCGCGTCAATATTTTCAAAATCGTCACCTACGTCACCTACGCAATCGTCACCATTGCAGTCGTCACCCTGCTCTTTCGTGTACTCTTCCTACTTTTCTCGGCCAATCCAGCCACGCCGTTCGTCAATATGATCTACGGCATCTCAGGCGATTTCATGAAGCCATTCCGCGGTATTTTCCCAACTCGCCCAGTCGGTGAGACTGGTTACCTCGATGTCTCAGCGCTATTCGCCCTACTCATGTATGGCATTCTCGCCGCCCTAGTCAAAGGCATCATGGTTCGACTCGAAGCTCAGCAGTCCACACTGCAGCAAGAAATCTACCAGCAGGAAGATCACCGCGTTCGCCTCGCCAGTCGCGACTAGCAGATTCTTGCATACAACTAATAATCGCCCTCATACGCAGGGCGATTATTAGTTACATATTGATCGCTAGACTATGGGCGCAAGCTTCCAGCGAAGACCTGCCAGGCCAATGCCGATTTCGCGATAAGCGATAGAATGATGTACATTCGCTCGCCGTAGAGGTAGTCTTGCCACTTGCCAACCTTCTTGTACTGCAAGACCATATTGATCGCGAAGCAGTTGAAAAACACGAAGATGGAGATGTAGATCCAGTACACGAAGCTCGGTATTTGCGCCTCTGCGGGGCCAAAACTCTCAGCTGCCCAGAAGTAGAGGGCAATCGCCACCCAGGGCAAGATGCCGGCTAGACAGCCAACCCAGTATGAGATCCAGTTGGTTTTCTTCGTGGTTTGGTTATGGATTTCCATCACGAGACCAAGCAAGTTCATGATCGCCGTGAGACCAAAGATCATAATGAGGCTGGCTATGTCGTAGACACCCGAAAGCAAAGAAATCGCCACCAACATAGTACTTGCTGACAGGGCGTACTCAATCCAACGAAATCGATTGATCCCCTTGGCAAGATCAGAATTGTACTTGCTGTTGGCAACTGTCGCAATCGTCAGATGGAAGAGACTCGAGAGTAGTAGAAACACGATAATCGGCGCGACGAGCGGCACGTCAAAGAGTGTTTCGGTGGCTGGCTTAAGCGTCTGTGAAGCAAGATCAAATTTCAAGAACGATACCGTAATCGGATACGTCACATCCCACTTAGCGAGCGCCACCATTGCAACTGCCTGAGCTGCGTGCAGGGCCGCCATAATCAAGTTAAAGCGGCGCAGACCTTCTGGAGAAGTTTTCTTTTTCAGAGCTTGTTGTGTAGCCACGGATATCTTTTTCACTCGTTTATCACCATAAGCATAACCGTATTAACGGAAGCTTGGCAAGCCAAGTCTGGCTTGACGTTCTGCACGCACGGCACAGACTAAAAAGAATTCAGCTAGTGCCCCAAGCAAACTTTCAGCCCAAAGCGGTATAATGATTCGGTATGCATACGACTCTTGCAAAGCAACGCCAACAGCGCCGTAGACAGATCTGGATAGCTGCCGGTGTGGGCGCCCTCTCACTGGGCTTTCTTGCAATCATCTTCGGCCCTCGCCTACTCTTCTGGCTCTTTCCCCCCGGCACCAATCGCCTGTGGGGCGGCGCGGCAAACTCCGGAACAGCCATCGAAGCCAAGGGTAATCGCCTGATTATTGATAAGCTTGGCGTCAATGCCGAGATCGTTGACGGCAAGAATCTTGATGCCATCGAAAAGCAGATCGGCGTGTGGCGCGAATCGCAGCAAACCGAGCCCGGCGAAAAGGGCAATGTCGTACTGGCTGGACATCGCTTCCAAGTGCGTGACTTGCGCAATAATTATTTCTACAACCTACCCGATCTCCAAAAGGATGATGAGTTTACGATTAAGTGGAATGATCAAACCTATCGCTATCGTGTGTATGAGACGAAAACCGTCGAGCCAACCCAAATTGACATCCGCAATCCCACTAAGGGAAAGGACCAAGAAGTCACCCTCTATACCTGCACGCCACTTGGATCGACTGCTCAGCGTTTTGTAGTGAAAGCCGAGAAGATCTAATCAACTAGATCAGTATTGCGCCGACTATACGCAGAGCGAGTTCGGTAGGCTCGCGATAAGACCGCAACAGTAAAGAGTAAGCCTCCAATGGCCCAGCCAATAAGCAGTAAATCATCACCAGTCTGCGAGAGCGTCTCTGCTTGGCTGCCCACAGCCCCAACGGCAAAGTTTACGGAAGCAGTGGCAATTTGCGGATCATCATAGAAAACAATCCCCGGCAAACCGAGTGCGGAGGTATCGATCGTATCGACGACACTATTTGTGGCCGTGCTAATTACGTCAATATTCGTAGTAGAGAATCCAGCCCCGGGTGTAGCGGCATAAAGATACTGATAGTCGGGCGACAGAATCGCCGAGAACGTTTCTGCTGTGAGCTGGATGGTAGTATCTACCGCCCCGGTCGCGACATCCACTACAGCCAGCTTGTCTGAACCAGGAATATTCACAACACCACTGACGTACATTTTCAAGCTATCGGCGGAGAACTGCACACTTGAAATCGATGACATACTGGCACTAATATCATTGTTTGTGATCAAAGTGTTCGAGGAGAGGCTGTACTTCTTGATAATTCCATCTTGCGCACAGGAGAGGAAGTAGAAATCCTCGCCAGGAGGGAAAGAGGCAGCGCCGATACTAGCACTCGTCGGGCACGATACCGCTATAGTATCAACCACCGTATCGGTTGTAGTATTTATAATCTTCAATTGGTCATTCGTCGTATCAGAAGCATAAAGTAAACCACTTGGTGCCCGACGGATCGACTGTGCAGTTCCACCAAATGCAATTGTACCCGTTTGCGTATTGGTCGCAACATCAATGACCGATATCTCACCGGTCTCCTCAATGGCTGTATAAAACTTCGTGCCAGTTGCGTTGAAATCACCGGCATACGGCGTCGAAGCAGCCGGGTAGCCCGAGGTCGCTACGGGATCGGCAGGCGAGGTCATGTCGAACTTCATTGGTGCAGTGCCAGTGCCACCAACATCCGTAAAGATTTTAATCGGTGAGCCATACAGCCCTCCCGCAAAGACGACATTACCAGTTGCAGCTACCGGATACCCAGAGCCTGGTGCAACAGCATTGCTCGATAAGGCGAATCTATTAATCGAATTACTCCCGCTCAATGCACCAAAGTAGCCATAGGGTCCGTTTTCGATCACCTTGGCGGTGAGATTTTGCGCACCATTAGTAAGCCCAGTGACATTCACAGACCAGTTGCCAGCACCATCGGCAATAGTCGCGGCAAGCACTTTTGCACCCTGAAAGATCTGCACAGTACGATTTGCCGTAGCAGTACCCGTGACAGTAATAGGCCCTGAAGCCAGATTCTGGCCGGCGGTCGGACTCGTGATGGCAACCGTTGGTGCAGCCTGAGCCACAGGCGCGAGTAGCGGGGTCATAGCGAGAAGAGCTACTATTACAGCGACTTTGACGATCTTCACGATTGCACGAGAAGTTTGTTTGCGGTTTTTCCCTACCATAGTTGTTGGCATTATAGCATAAGCGATAACCTGGTATACTTGATATAATGTCAGTTGAAGTGAGGGTATAGTTCGGTGATAAAACTCACATTTGGGGTCAAGTTTTTCCTGCTCGGGCTTGGGCTGGTGGCAACAAGTATTTTCGGCGTGTGGACTCTCGATCGATCTAACGATACGACAACCGCCTCTTCGCTCACTCCACCGGTGTCGAGTACCGATCCTATCCCTATCGTGCCATTTACGTTTCCGAATCTCCTCAATATACCAGATGCACCGACTGAAACTGTCAGTGTTTTCCTGCGCCCCAGAGCAGTAGCGGCTATAAGCACGTCAACGAACCCTGTCACTCAAGCCGAGGCTCCCCTTTGGCCAGCTGGTCGATATCGCAACTTGGTTTTTGACGAAACAGCCAGCGAGAAAGACATAACCTATAAATCCACCTACCATACAATTTTCTCGATTAATGGAAATCTCAACTATCAGCTGGTGGATGATATGACCAGCCCAGTCGACCTTAAACTCAACATCTACCAGCCGATTGGTGACACACAAGCCAAGCGGCCGCTCATCATCTTCGTCTATGGCGGTGGCTGGATCGAAGGCGATCGCTATCAACAAGAGGCCTCGGCGATAGACTTCGCGCGTCGTGGCTACGTAACGATGACTATGGACTACACGATGATGCCGCCCGGCAATCAATTAAATCCCGTTCCCGACCCAGATGGCCAGGTTTACCCACGCATCGTCGACAAGAGTGCGACTAATATTTATGAAGTTTACCAGTGGGCGCTTGCCCGCAAAGACATATACCGTATCGACGAATCGCGCATCGGACTCGGCGGATGGTCAGCTGGTGGGCTCATCAGCCAAGCCCTGGTTCACATCAGCTCATTCCCAACTCCATATGGAATTCGCGCCGTGCTTGGAGATTCAAATATTCTGCCGGCGGCTATTGCCAGCGCTCCACCACTCGGCGGTATGCGAACGTTTGATGCAAATTTTCAGCCAGTATCAATGTTCGCAAGTTACGAGGACGATACTGGCTTTGCCGGCACACCAAATGACCACGCGGCCGACTGCGCGTACCTCGACTCTATTGGCCATCGCTGCATTACCGTCACCTATCCGGGAGAAGGCCATGAGCTGAGCTTCTCTGAGGCACCAAACCAAGCCGATGCAATCGACTTCTTTGCAACTTACATCATGGGTCGCTAGATCGACCGCTGATGTGCAAGTGGACGACGCGGCGAGAGCTTGTCGGAGACTAACGCTTCCCCATGCTGCCCGACCAACTTTTCGTATAGCTCGACAAGGGCTTGAGCGTCACCAAGTGCACGATGTCGATCCTCAATATGAATACCATGTCGCTCAATCACCGCATCCAAGCGATGCGAACGATGCTCCGGATTGAAGCGCCGCGAGAGCTGCACGGTACAGCCAAGTGGCGGCGCGAAATCAACCCCAACACGCGCGAACTCGTGCTCAAGAAAACGATAATCAAACCATACATTGTGGGCAATAAATACTGCGCCACTCATAACGGCCAAGAGCTCACCGGCAATCTCACGAAACTTTGGCTTGCCAGCCACATCTTGCTGCTCGATACCCGTAAGTCGCGTAATGAAGCTTGGCACATATTCTTCCGGGTCGAGTAATGTTGCAAATTGCTGAGTAACCTGGCCACGTTCATACCGCAGCGCCGCCACCTCAAGCACACGCCCATGGCGAGCGCTCGCGCCAGTCGTCTCAATATCGACAAATACTAGTGAATCAGACTCACCCATATGAATACAGTATAGTACGAACATATGCCGTACACAAACTCACCCAGTTTTAGGAGTCGATGCGTTCCGTAACTACGATAATACGCTGGTCATAGCTTCGCTTCGAATCATCAAATGCACCACCACAGGTAATCAAACTCAGCTGCGAAGAAATCGTCGGATCTTGCGAGAATAGCTCTGCGGCGGCAGCCTCCGTCTTCACAGTAGCAACGCGCTTAACTCGAAACGTGCGCATCTCTCCATTCCCCAGCTCAATACGCACCTCATCGTCCGCCTTAACCTCGGTGAGCCGAGCAAAAACCCCGTCACTACTATAGCCATCAAAGTGGCCATCAATAACACTCAACCCCGCTTCACCCGGGCGAGCTCCCTCAACAAACCAACCCGTCAGGTTAATATTTGTCGGGACCGCTATTTGGCTATTTTGATCAACGCCGACCTTCTGGATGTAGGTGTCAACATTAATGCTTTGAATAGTAATTTTCTTCGGATCATCTGGACCACCGCGCCATACATAGCCAGCTTTCTTGAGCGGTTCTTCACTCGGCTGATCGGTTGATATCGTGACTGTCTCACTCGACTGGCTCGACGATTTTGGCTGGCGCATGACTAAAAGTGCAAACACTGAAACAATCAGTGCTACAACGATGACGATCAGAATGAGCTGTTGCTTACGCATAATCTTATTGTAACCGCTCCGTGAGCGGCACTACAATTAACGCGACTACCTTCTTCGTCCCAGCCCAGTATTTGGTGCCCCAACCACGGATACTGCAATACCGGCGGGATCAACGATGTTACCATCGGCCACGCCGTCTTGGTCTAACGGTCCACCGTCGGTAATCTCATATACTACTTTCAGCGCCGGCTGACCACCGATCGTAACGTTACTCAATGCGGCACCACTAATCGTCGTGTATTGCCCCGTATCAGAGTTGGATTTACGAAGAATAAACTTCGATGCGTCATAGTCTCCAAAGTAATAGAGAGTGACGGTAGCTGTAGACCCGTCCGCGCCACAGTTTTGAAGGACAAAGGCAGCAAGCCCTGCTGGATAATCATAGGCGACATCCTTGCCCTCGTCGGACTCGCGACCGATCTGTGCATTGAAGTTCGAAGCGCAGGTCGACTGTAGCACAAACTGTTTGTCTGTGATGAAATTGTTCTGAGACGTAACACTATCCTGCTCGGCATCAAGTGTGCCGTCATTATTGGCGTCACCGTTATTGGGGCCGTTATTTTCGGTAATGTCTACTATGCCATCAGCATCTATATCCGAGTCCACTGGCAGAGTTATCCCTACAGAAATAAGTGCTTGATTGATAATATTATTTGCCACCGTCATAGATAATTCATACGTAGTATTGGGCTCAAGACCGTAGAAGGTGTGTCTACCTTCACTTTTGGCAGTCCAATCCATACTTATCCACTCGGTGTCTCCAGCTACTCGGTATTGAGGATTCATCCAAACTTCGGGCTCAGCTCGACTCTCATCTCCGCCAGAATATACTACTTCACAGGCGATTCTTCCAGTCGTAGCGGTCATATGGGCTGGTTCACAGAGTATCTGACCAATCGGATCAAGCTGCCATTGAAACAGAGGATAGTCGTCATTCTGGCCCACCATAAACTCCCAGATACCTTCAAAATCGTACCCAGCAAATGTCGGTTGATTGACGGCCAGTTTTAATTGGTTCGTGTCTTTTGCGGTTGCATACTCATCCGTAGAGACGCCCGTTGTTTGCTGATCATAATACAGACCTTCTGCAATCACATCAGAAGAAGTATTGTCTTCGCCAATAAATCCGTACGGTGTGCCTGGATTTGCACTAACTGCACCTGTCGCATAGGCCCGCTGAATTGACCAACTATAGTCGACTTCACCAGCAAAACCACCTATGTTCAGAGGTCCAGATACATTACCTCTAGCATACACATCTGACGCGCTTCCATCGAAGTAGCCAAATAGCCCTCCAGCAGTTTGATCGAGAGCTGTTACCAACCCCATTGCATATGACTGGCTTACTGATGCATCGCCACCACTAGTATATTTTCCAGCCAAACCACCTACATTCACATTACCAGTCACCATACCAGTGGCATAAGCTTTTGTAATGGAACTGTTTTGGGCGATGCCGAACAATCCACCGACATCCTGCAAGCCCTCTACCATTCCAGTTGCATAGACCCGTTCATACGTTCCGCCCGGACCCTCGCAGCCGTCACTTCCCACAAAGCCCCCAACGCTAGAGGCCGATGCAGCCGAGACACTGCCCGTTGCATACGATTGATTTACGATTGCGCTACAACCACCAGTACCAATAAATCCACCGACGCCACTTGAATCAGATAGTAGTGGAACATCGTTAACCGATACGTCACCAGTTGCATACGAGCTGATAATTTGAACGTCATCTCCAAGTGCAGATCCAGCAAATCCCCCAACAGAGTTGCTGTTTTGATTACCATACGTAGAATTATCATTTCCATTGCCGAGGCCTGTTACTGTGCCGGTGGCATGAGAACCGACAATAGTAACATCATTCTCTGTACCCCATGAACTAACGCTACCAACAAAACCACCCACATCACTACCCTCAGCTTCAACTGTCGCAGACGAACTTGAGTTATTAATCGAGCCTGCATTCATCTTTCCAACAAAACCACCTGTCTTATCGCCACTCTTCGCAATGCCGCTGTTGAGTATATTCTCCGCATAGTCAGAATGGACGGTCGCTGACCCAACGGTAGTATTGCTCACAACTCCATCCTGCATAGTACCGATGGCTCCGCCTATTTCGAAACCGCCATCTACATCAGCCGTTGAGGAACTACCTGAAACTACACCACCGTTCATGTAGCCAACAAGGCCGCCAATAATATTCCCACTCCCATGAACATTTCCGCCGACAACTGACGAATCTAGTATCAATGCCGGGGAGACGTTCTCGGAATTATAGTACATCTCCCCAGCTATGCCGCCCCCTCGATAACTCAAATACGCGCGAGTCATACTATTCTGGACAGTAACTTCTTGAATAGTGGTATTCTCGGCCATACCAACCAAGCCGCCGGTATTATCACCACCCACTACCGAAGATCCGCTTAAGGTCAGATTATTGATGCTGGCGTTTTGCGTATACGCAAATAGTCCGACTTGCGTAGTATCCTTTCGAAAGATCCAGAGATTACTAATTGTATTATTGTTACCATCAAAGACCCCAGTAAAAGGCGTCACGGGATCGCCAATTGGATCAAAGCCACTGTAGCCATTATTGATCACTCCGGTGTATGCATCTGGAATCAGAGTTCCACCAACAACGCCGCCCTGCCATTCGGTCTCATTTGGGTTAATAGATGCCGTCACGGCACAATCAATGTCATTATTTAACCTATAATGCGCCGCTAATGTATTGGCGTCATCAGCGATATCATACAAATCATCGCAAGTATTAATGAGATATGGTGACTCCGCCGTCCCTTCTCCATCGAAGGCCAGGGCTTGAGTTGGTGCTGTGACGGCTACAGTCACAAACATCATGGCCCCGATCGAAATAAGTGCACTTAGCTTAAAAAAATAGGACTTCATCTCCAGCTCCTCAACATATTCATAGTATAACGCATGTTACTTATGCTTACCGCCCAGTCCTGTGTTTGGGGCCCCTAGCACTAGCCTTGCCAACCCTGCGGGGTCTCGGATCAATCCGTTCACCTCTCCGTCGGTATCCCGCTCTCCGCCATCAGTCACCTGATAAGTAACGACGGTGACGGGACTCCCATCAATGTTCCGTGTAGTAATATCGGCATCCCCTAGTGTAAAGAATGAATTCGTTAACGGGTTGTGCTTTCTTAAAACGAAGTTTTCGGGGGCTACGTCATAATAGAAGAGTCGAATAGTCGTAGTGTAACCTGGCGTACCGCAATCTGCCTCAAAGTCCCAAAGACCATTCTCATACTCGTATGCTAGGTCCTGGACAGCAAGATTAGACTCCATCGTCATATCATCGGTCGT
>CAYSMD010000026.1:3259-10546 GCA_964432055.1 uncultured Candidatus Saccharibacteria bacterium | reverse complement strand
GCTATCGAGACGTGGCAGCTCGAGAATGAGTTTTTACTCAAAACTTTCGGGGAATGCCCAGAGCAAAACCTGAGTAATGAGCGACTTCAGACGGAGCTGGAGACACTCCGATCAGTTGATGTGTCGCGACCGGTTGAGCTCACGCAGTCCAATCAATTTGGCTTTCCGTTCTTTGGACCAAATACTGAACAATATGGCTTCTCTATGTATCGCACGGTTTGGAATAGTTCGCTTGGCTATTTCGTATATCCGCAGACTGGCGCCTACAACTGGTGGAAAGCCGCCCTCATCGAAGCATATCGTGGCACTAACGTAACAATCCACGAATTGCAGGGCGAAGCCTGGGGCAAAGTGGGTAATGAGTATCTGCCGATTGATGAAGCCTACGAGTCAATGAGTCCTGAAAAGCTCGCAGACAATGTTGCGTATGCGCGAAGTACCCAGATAAAAACTATGTATCTATGGGGCGCCGAATGGTGGTATTGGCTCAAGGTGAAGCAGGGTGAGCCAGGTATGTGGCAGGCCGCCTCAGCTATTTCGAAGTAGACAAAGCCTTTTTGTAGCCTGCGAGCATCTTCATCGCAGGTTCCTTCCAATTGTATTTCTTTGCTTGAGCCGCACCCAATTTACGCAGCCGCTCTTGCAAGGCCGGATCATTAATCAGCTCACGAATAGCCCGTGCAATGTCTTCTTTCTTCGAAGGGTCGAAGTAGAGCGCGGCATCACCATACACTTCCGGTAGGCACGTCGCGTTCGAGCTAACAACCGGCACGCCATACTCCATCGCTTCTAGTCCAGGAATGCCGAAACCCTCTGATAATGACGGGAACACAAACGCAGTGGCGCCGTTATACAGACCAACAAGCTCTGCATCCTCTACGAAGCCGGTGAATATTACTCTGTCATCAAGTTTGAGTTTATGAGCAAGTTTCTTCAGCCTTTCGCTAAAAGCATCGGCCTTACCTACAAGCACAAGCTGATGTTTGAAGCTCGGATCATCTGCTAGCAGCTTCATGGCTCGGATCAAGCGCTCAATATTTTTGTTTGGATACATGTTTCCTACGCTCAGGAGATAGGGGGCACGTATCTTGTGCTTCTTTAAGTTCACTTTCCCCTGCTTTACCAGTGTGTCGGCAGCATTGTAGGTAACAATGAGTTTACTAGGCTCAACCCGATACTGCTTCGCGATATCATCAGCAACGAACTGACTTGGCGTAAAGACAACTTGACTTCGTTTAATCGCCGTCTTCAAAACGTGGCGCATGACAACGTCTTTAAGCCGATATGTGAAAGGTGCAATGAGACCGCCACGAATATTTTTAAACCGCAGCATCGTAAGGTCGTGAACAGTCACTACAAATGGCTTGCGATAGGTTAGTGGCACATTAAAATTCAAAAAATGCACGAGATCGGGCTTCAGGCTATCCAAGAGTTTAGGCAAGGCAATTTGCTCTTGTGGCGTGTACCACATAATGTCCGTTTCGACATACTGGACGCGGTTTTTTGGCACCGCAAGACTCCCAGACGCGCCTGGTGGCACCAGCATAATATATTCATTCTTCGTATCTAGCTGAATAGCCAATGTAGCCAGATTCTCAACATACCGGCCAATCCCGCTGGCTTTCAACCATCTACCATCAATAACAATCCGTGACATAGGCCTATTATACCCGTATTTACTCGAATAAACCGGCTCATGCTTGCACTGATTTTGCTCATGCCGTTAATCTATCTTTTGTCCTATTCCACAACCAAAGGAGAGGAAGATGCGGAAGACCGCATGGAGGGTGTGCTTGTGGTCGCTAGTAGTAGCGGTTATGAGCACGGTCTTCACATTCACAACTAGTGCAGCTGGAGCCTCGATCGTCGGATCTGGCGGATCGGGAGCTGGATGGCTCAGCGGATTCCTTCGAGCTGGTGGTGCCACAGCGATTGGCCTACCCGAAAACGATGTCCACTGGTGGGGGCCGGGATGTCTGCAGGATTACCGTGGTGGCTACCACGCTGATGCAGCACTGATGTCGCCAGGCTGCGATCAGTCACGTGTCTACCCTGTAGCCGGACAAGACTGGTCGTACGTAGCCAGTGTCGGCGCACCCTCTCTTGGCTATCCAGAGAATGACAGTCACCGATGGGGCGCCGGGTGGACGCAAGATTTCGCTGGGGGCGCACGGGGCTTGTTGCTCGTGATGCGCGGTGATAGCGTTGGTCAGACATTTGGTGTATTTGGCGCCATGCGGACGTATTACATGACTCATGGTGGCGCACCGGGGCCGTACGGCTATCCGCGCAGCAACGAATACACCTGGAATAATCTGATCCGACAAGACTTCCAGGGTGGATCGCTCATCTGGTCGGCCCAGCTCGTGACCGCAAAACCTCTGGTGGTCTGGCCCGAGCGCTCAACAATCATTTCCCGTTCTGTGAACGGTGCTGTCTACGTGATCATCGGTGGTCACAGCTATGGGATCACGAGTCCGGCTCAGCTTGAACAGTGCTATGGCGGCTGGAGTCCGGTACGAGACATCTCAGCCGAATCCCTAGAGGCCAGCTTGGCTGTCTACCCATATGCGGGAGCCGCGCCCGACTGTACCGGCGTTCGCGAGCAGCGTGCCATCAACTGGGCGAGATCGATGCTTGGTCAGTCTGGCTATAACGGTTGGTGCGAGCTCTTTGTCGAAAGAGCTTTCGGAACATCCGGCCGGTACGCATCAGCTGCCGCCCACCTCAACCGAAAAAGATCCACCGGTCAGCTGCATGCCGACACGAATGTGCCGGCAGGTGCCTTGGCATTCTTCTCCCCCTCATGGCAGAACGGCCAATATGGCCATGTCATGCTATCTCTCGGAGGAGGGGCCTTCATCTCCTCTGGACGAGTGGTCTTCGTGACGGGTATCAACACAAACTACTTCGGGCCATATGCTGGCTGGGCATGGGCAGATGCGAGTTGGCCAGGACGCGCCAACTAGAACATCCTCCCTCAGTTACTCAACTGGGGGATCTTTTTTTACTCGTCGACCGAACAAAAACCGGGTATACTTATGTCTAGAAGGATACCCTATGGCAGAAACCGAATCTTTACGTAACGAGCGTCCGAGTCTCAAGCGATGGCACAAGATCGCACTGGGTGTTTTTGGCGTTCTCTTTGCAAGTATTCTGGTTCTCGGCCTGCTCCGAATCGCATATCAAGGTCGGTTCCTGCCAGGAGCGACACTCTACGGAGTACCAGTAAGTGGACTCACCGAAGCGAGTGCACGTGATCTCGTTGCGAGAGAAACCAATCAGTATATCGAGTCTTCAACAATCATCGTTAATAGCTCTGAGGCGCAGACTACTAAAGTATCTATTCCCTCGAGCGAAGTTGAGCTCAACTACAATATAGACTCCGACCTTAAATCAATATATCAGTATGGAAGGAGTGGTCAGATTTTTGAACAGCTCGGCTCACAGCTTGGTCTCATGCTTGGCTTAGCAAATCTGCCTACAGGATCTGTCTCATATAACCCGACAAAGCTCTATGCTATCTTGCAGCCGGTCGATGCCTCTCTATCAACCTCGACAGTAAACGCGTCTTATGCAGCAACGAATAATCAACTCTCGATTAACCCAGAGAAACAAGGACAACGAGTAGATTGGGCGCGTTTTCTGAGCGACTATGAAGGCCTCGTCTTATCGCGGCAGAGAGGCGCGGCCACCGTATCCTCCTACACACAGCCAGCCACCGTCACACAAGAGATTCTCGCTACGAAGCGGTCTGCACTTACTCCCTTCCTCGAGAAGCCCCTCGTACTAACATTCGAAAAAAAGACCTGGAATGTCGGATCTGAAGCCTTAGTGAGTTGGCTCTCCTACACCAGCTACGCTGGGCCAGTACGATCAGAAATACTCGCCAATTACTATGGCTTCGAACGTCGCGATCTGAGCTCGGTCGGTTTTGACACGGCTAAGATTAAAGCTTACTTACAAACCATCGCACCTGGCGTCAATCGACCAGCGAAAGATGCTGTGCTCACCATCTCTGGTGACCGCGCCTCGGTCTTCCAGCAGAGCCAGGATGGCCGCGCCATTGATCTTGATGTCACTGCACAGGCTATTTCCGATAATCTCCTCGCAGCGAACCCGGAGTCGACAGTGCCCCTAACGGTTGTGGTAACAAAAGCAGACGTCAATGATGAAAATATTGAGCGCCTCGGCATTAAAGAATTGCTTTCAGAGGGAGTTACCTACTTCCCTGGATCGAGTGCCAATCGCATCGTCAATGTAAAAGTTGGGGCAGGTAAATTCAATGGCGTACTCCTCAAGCCTGGTCAAGTATTTAGCTTCGGCGAGATACTTGGTCCAGTTGGCCCAGAACAAGGCTATAAGGAAGGTCGCGTTATTCTTGAGGGCCGGCAAGAAAGTCAGTATGGTGGTGGTCTCTGTCAGGTCAGCTCAACAGCCTTCCGAGCAGCCCTACTCGCTGGCCTCCCGATTACCGAACGCTACAATCACTCCTTTGCGGTCAGTTACTACACTGCTCCGTATGGCGTACCCGGAATTGATGCCACCATCTACTATCCTCAAGTTGATTTTAAATTCAAGAATGACACCAAGAACCACATCCTCATTCAAACCGAGATGGCTGGAACGACACTGAAGTTTCGCTTCTTTGGCACCAAGGAAAAAGAGGGTGCTATTCGAGGGCCAAACTTTATCTACGGATCAAATGACCCAAATCAGCCATCAAAGACGGTTTTCTACCGCGACATTAAGGTGAATGGCCAAGTAACTAAGACTGACACTTTCTACACAACGTACCGATCAGCAGCTGACTTCCCACCAGTTCAATAAAACTACTACCCGACTTTAGGGCGAACTACAACTTTTCGGTTGGGGTCATCACCAACACTTTCCGTCTCCAGTTCCGTCTTGTCGGCTAGGACCATATGAACCACGCGTCGTTCGTACGCGTTCATCGGACGCATCTCAAACTCCTTGCCGTAATCACGAACCTTCTGGGCCGCATCTTCGGCTAGACGCATAATCTTTTCTATGCGCTCTTTCTTATAGTTGGCAATATCAATCGTAATGAAGGGTATTTCATGATCGCGGTGACGCAACAATGCATTCGTTAGTGCTTGAAATGCCGCTAAGCTCTCCCCTTTTCTGCCGATGAGAATGGCTTGATTCTCCGCAGAAATGGAAAGAATCTGTCGGCTCTCTAGTTGATCTTCATAAACAGTGTACTCACTGAAGCCCATCGATTCTAGAAGTCCACTAATTACCTCTTTCGCAATCCGAATGTGCTCTTCTGAAAGCTGCATACTTACCCCCTCTTACGCTTAGCTTTGCTCTTGGCCTTTACCTTCGTGTTAGACTTCGCATTTTTTGTAAGCGACTTTGGAGCACTTTCTGTCTTCTCAATGCTCGCACCAGGTCGGCGAACCTTCGTTACTACAGTAGCTTCTTCCATTTCCTCTACTCCACCTCGAAGCGTAACTGTCTGCTGTAATATGCTGACGAGATTCGATACTACCCAATACAATGGAAGTGCAGCAACCAAGGTGTAGCCAATCCAAGCCGTCATAAGAGGGAACAACCAGACCATCATCTTATTGGCTGCAGCAGCTGGATCATTACTGTCGGTCTGCCGTGGAGTGATCTGCCATACCTGATAGTACTGTGTCGCGCCGGCTAGAAGCGCGAGCACGATGTTATTTTTCGCAGCCAGATCTACAAACCCGAAAAGCGTCGCCGAAAACAGTGATGGATCGGCGATAACGCTCTGAATATAGGGCAGATTTTTCACAGGCGCATAGAGAAGTGGGGCGACTACGTCCATCCCCTGTGTTGCCTTACCAAGCACAGCAAAGAGTGCGATCAGGAATGGCAGCTGAATAATGAGCGGCAAACATGATGCGAGTGGGTTAATCTCTTTCTCGCGATACAGCTCCATGAGTCGTGTTTGCTCAAGTTGCTTGTCACCTTTTACTTCTGCGCGGATGCGAGCAATCTCTGGTTGGAGTGCCTGCATCTTTCGCTGTGAGTGTAGCTGTCTAGCAAAGATTGGCCACAGTGCAAACCGAATAATTACAGTTAATAGAATAATTGCCACACCAAAATCGTGGCCAGGAATTACGCCATAGATTAGGAACAAAATGTTCATAATTGGCTTTACAAAAATTGCATCAAACATAGTAGCTAGTCTCTCTCTTTCTTCCGCTTTGGTACTGGATCATGGCCGCCCTCTGCCCAGGGGTGGCATTTGCCAACTCGACGTACTGCTAGGCCAAGACCCTTCAGGACACCGTGCTCACCGACCGCCTCATAGGCATATTGGCTACATGAAGGTGTATATCGACAGCAGCCGTAGGGATAAAAAACCTTGAACAGCCCATGGTCGGGTGACAGGGTTTTTTGATAGACCCTAATAAGTAGCTGAACCAGTCGCTTCACTAATTCCCTATCACGCGTGCTAGGCTCTCTACCTCGGCCTTGAGTTGTTCTGGCTTTAATGTAGAGATATCAGACTGGACAGTCACTAGTATATCAAACCCAACTGGTATGCGTGACCAATTCAGCCGCATGATCTCCTGAATCCGTCGGCGGGCACGATTCCGAACAACTGCGCGAGAATCATATTTCTTAGAGACAATCACAACAATCCGGCTCGTGGCTACTCGGTTGGGTAGCCAACGTAAGATCAAGTGCTCAGAATGTTTTCTCGTCCCCTGACGAAGCACACGAGTGATATCCGTCTGCTTACGTAGTCGATACTGTCGAGCTAACATCTAATGAAAGACGTAAACTAAATTGCGACGCGCGCGCGACCTTTAAGTCGGCGGCGCTTGAGGACAGCGCGACCAACTCGCGTCTTCATACGAGCCATAAAGCCGTGTACGCGCTGGCGGCGGCGCTTCTTGGGTTGGTGAGTTCGTTTCATATCTGGAATACTATACCTGATATCTCGGAGGTTTTCAAGTATTTCTGTCCACATATCCACAAACAATCCTAAAATTGTGGGTGGCATGTGGATAAAGCCTTGTGGAGCCTGTGGAAAACCTGTAGAATTCAGATTAGAAGTAGTGAAGGAGGGGTGAGTATGGGGCAGACGCCCTCAGACTTAGATTCGATTTGGCAATCAATTCTTGGTGAGTTAGAAGTTGCACTTAGTAGTCATAGCTTTAAGACATTTTTAAAGCCGACTAAGTTAGATGTAGTTGATCCACCAAAAGTAGTTATCGCTGTGCCTAATCCGTTCTCAAGTGCCCAGATCAAGGCACGTTTTGAGGCTGATATTCTTTCTGG
>CAYSMD010000026.1:0-3159 GCA_964432055.1 uncultured Candidatus Saccharibacteria bacterium | reverse complement strand
TTTACGAATAAGTACCGCGAAGTTGATGTGCTCTTTGTGGATGACATTCAGTTTATTAAGAAGAAAGAAACTACTCAAGAGGAGTTCTTTCATACATTCAACGCCCTCCATCAGGCAAATAAGCAGATCGTGATCTGTTCCGACCGCCCACCAAAGGAAATTCCCGAGCTCGAAGAGCGTCTCCGAAGTCGCTTCGAATGGGGTATGGTGGTAGATATCCAGCCACCCGACCTTGAGACCCGTGTCGCCATTGTCCAGGCAAAAGCCGAGGCCAAACGCCTTCCTATTACTCTCGAGGTATGTGAAGCCATTGCCGAACGCATATCAACAAATATTCGAGAACTCGAAGGCGGCTTCAATAAAGTCTATATGCACTGCGAGCTCCATCATGTGTCACCCACTCTCGAGATAGTAAATGAAGTCCTCGGTGGAGTAACCTCTCCATCTATGGGTCGAAGGAAACCCAGTCCCAAGCAGGTCATTGAAGAAGTTGCTCAATACTATGGGGTGACCGCAACAGAAATCTCTGGTAAGCGTCGCTCTAAGGATATTGTCGTTCCTCGCCAAGTAGCTATGTATATTCTCAGATCCGAGCTAGAGCTGTCATTTCCACAGATAGGCGGCCACCTGGGCGGACGAGATCATACAACTGTCATGCACGGCTGCGATAAAGTGGCTAACCTCATGCAGGCAAAAGACCCAATTACTCATGATATTTCAGAGGTACGACAACGTATTCATCAAGAATTTACGGCGGTATCATCATGAAAACCAAGCGATTATTCGGTTTTTGTCCACAGGTAGACTGTGGAAAAGTTATGGACAAGTCCGTGGAAAAGCTAGTGGAAAACCTATGGACAGTAGCTGGACGAGCTGTGTGTAAGCCCGTAACTTACCCCCAAACCCTCCACACCCCCTTAGCGGTTTACCCACAGAAAGCTAGTAGTCCCCAATCCATCCATAGACCCAGACACACCTTTCCCACAACGCTACAACGACAAAATCTCCAGATGAAAACACAGCTAAAATCCTGGTTATCCCCGCTCTCCACAGCACCCATTACTACCACTACCATGTATATATAAAGTATTAAGAAGGGCTCAGAACGATTATGAAAATATCAACTCTCCATGACAATCTTCAGAAAGCCACATCACTCGTGAGCCGAGTAGTGGGATCACGAACTAGTCTACCGATCCTTGCGAACATTCTCCTCAAAGCCGATAAGTCTACTTTGGAACTTTCAGCAACAAATCTCGAGATTGCTCTGACTGCACGTATTGGTTGTAAGGCTGAACAGACGGGACAAGTCTGTGTACCGGCAAAACTTCTCCTTGAAACTATCCAAGGGCTTCAGAGTGACAAGCTCACGCTCTCAGGGGATGAAACTAAGCTAGAAATCGCTGCTGCGGGCGCCGAAGTCCAGATTCAAGCGACCTCTGCGCAGGAATTCCCGGCTATACCAGAGATAAAGGATGCAGTGAAGCTCTCCCTCACCCGCGATCAGGTGCTGGAGTCGTTTACGAAAGTCGCAGTCGCAGCATCACTTGATGAGTCACGGCCTGTTTTAGCGGGAGTCGTACTTCGTAATCAGGGTGGTGAGCTGATACTGGCAGCCACTGACAGCTACAGACTTGCAGAGGCGAAACTCAGCGGCGTGAAGGCGGATGATTTTGCTGTCATTCTTCCGCTCCGGACAGTACAGGAGATTTTACGTCTCGTTGGCGCGATTACCGAAGCGCAGGACATAGATTTTGAATTTGGTAAGTCTGAGGCCCAGGTTACGATAGATTCAGTACAGCTAGTGACTCGGCTTATTGACGGGAACTTCCCGAATTATCAACAGATTATCCCCGATCAGTTCGGGACAACTATTCGTTGTGCTCGCAGCGAGTTGATGCAGGCTGCTAAGTTGGCTGGAATCTTTGCTCGAGAGAGCGCTCATACTATCACGATGAAAGTCATGTCCGACAAGCTCCTCCTCCACGCCGAAGCTGCTCAGGTTGGAGAGAATACTTCGGAAGTGTCGATTCAGCTTACTGGCTCTGAGGCCGAGATAAGCTTAAATGTTCGTTTCTTGATTGATGCACTCAACGTGATACCGACCGAAGAGGTTGAGATAAAATTAAATGATAAGCTCGATCCATGCGTGGTTGTTCCCTATAAGCCAGACAGTCCCTATATACACCTAATCATGCCACTTCGCAGCTAGGAGGCTTTGGTGCTCAAGCACCTCCGTTTATCGCAATTCCGCTCCTATGCCAGTCTCGATCTGACGCTCGATGACCGAGTTTTGCTTATTTTAGGGCCAAACGCTACGGGTAAGACGAATATCTTGGAGGCAATGTATGTTGCAGCTACTGGCCGATCATTTCGAGCCGATGATACTGAGCTCATGCTACATGGAGCTAATGGTTTTCGGGTTGATGCGATACATGACGATGAAGAGATTGCAGTCACCTACCACGAAGCGCCACGCAAAACGAAGCGTTTCACGCGCGATGCGGTAGCTCTCACGCGCGGTAAGCTCTTAGGTAGACATCCTATCGTCCTATTCGAACCAAACGATCTCCTGCTACTCTCCGGGCCTCCAGAGCGACGTCGGCGTTACCTTGATGGGGTTCTTTTGCAGACCGATGAAGTGTACCAGCGCGAATTCCTTGCGTGGCGCCGACTCCTTAAGCAGCGCAATGCCCTTTTGTGGCGCAATAAACGCAGTGGCGTACCAAACCTTGATGATCAGCTATTCATACTCGAGACTCAGATGGCAGCTGTAGCTGAGCAAATCTCACTCTTGCGACAGAAACTCCTGGAGGATATTAGCGTAATTGTTGATACGATGGTGCCCCGCATCGCACAGCGCGAGCACGCAGTACGAATAGATTTCATAGAGAAGAGTTCTAATTTTCTTGAGCGGGCCCGTATGACTCGCGATCGAGATATCGCGATCGGCTCCACAACTATTGGCCCACATCGAGAGGATTGGGTGATTTGGTATGATGATCACCCTCTCAAATCTACTGCATCACGTGGTGAGGTTCGCACTACCCTACTCGCACTTAAGCTCGCCGAGCTTACGTACGTAAAGACTCAGCTGGCCGGTACGACGCCACTCCTGCTTTTAGATGATGTCTTTAGTGAGCTTGATGAAGCCAGGCG
>CAYSMD010000025.1:0-10709 GCA_964432055.1 uncultured Candidatus Saccharibacteria bacterium | reverse complement strand
GCCAGAGCTGCCGCTGTAGGCTCGTTGATGATGCGCTTTACTTCCAAGCCAGCAATCTTACCGGCATCTTTCGTAGCCTGACGCTGGGCGTCATTAAAGTACGCTGGAACGGTAATTACCGCTTCAGTGACTGGCTGACCGAGATATTTTTCGGCGTCTGCTTTGAGCTTAGCTAGAATCATCGCCGAGACTTCTTCCGGTGTGTAGTCCTTATCACCCATAGCTACCTTCACGTGACCGTCGCCCTTCACAATCTTATATGGCATGAGGTCCATATCGCGCTTCGTTTCTGGGTCATCAATCGTTCGTCCGATTAATCGCTTCACCGAGAAGATGGTGTTATCAGGGTTCATCACGGCCTGACGCTTGGCAACCTGACCAACGAGACGTTCACCGTTCTTATTCATTGCCACAATTGATGGCGTGGTGCGTGCACCCTCAATATTCGTGATGACCGTTGGGTCACCGCCTTCCATGACGGCCATTGCCGAGTTGGTGGTTCCGAGATCAATTCCGATTATCTTACTCATGCTTTTTCTCCTTTTGCTTCCTGCTTATCAGATTTACTAGCGTCTTCGGGGCCATTCGACACGCGAACGGTTGCGGGGCGGACAACTCGACCGGCAATTTCGTAGCCGGGCAATGTCGTCTCCAGAATTATTCCTGGTGGATGCGTGGATGTAACAGTTTCTAGAGCCTCCATGCGTTCGTGACTAAACTCTTCACCAGTTGCTGGTACGAATTTCTTCACACCCATGTCGTCGAGTATCTGTTCGAGCTGGCTACCGACATAGCTCATACCCTGTGCCCACGGGTCTGATGCGAGATGCTCGGGCAGATGTGTGGCAGCGCGATCAAAATTATCTAGGGCCGGTAGGAGTTCTGATAATACAGATAGCTTAGCAGAATCCATCAGCTCAGACCGCTCGCTCTGCACGCGTTTTTTGTAATTTTCAAAGTCGGCCTGCACGCGCTGCAAGTCGGTCGTAAGCTCAGCCACCTTATCCCGCTTTTGCAGGAGTGGCTTCTTTGGAGCTTTTTTTGGCTCCGGGGTCGGTTTAGTCATTCAATACCTCCTCTAGTTTCTTTCCAGTCAATTCAACGAGTGTCGTGACCTTTGCATAATCTTGACGAGTTGGACCAACAATACCAATTGAACTGTTTGCAGAGTATGGGCTCTCAAATCGTGTCACTACCATGGCCATTCCACTGGTTCGCGCAAAGGGGTTTTCGTTACCGATAAATACCGCCAGATGATCGTGCGTGGCGTTACCCAACACCCATTCGCTCAACGCATCGAGGTAGCGCGCTGCTGCCGCTGCTGCAACCTGATCAACAAACTCCGGCTGAGAGAAAAGCTGGTGTAAGCCGTGAAAGTACACAGTATCTGAAACAGTTGCAAAAGCCATATTCCCGGTCATATCAGAGAGTGTTTCGGTAGCAATCTTGATTGCCCGATCTGTGCGATCTTTTAAGGATGCCACACGCTTCTCGAGCGTATGAGCCGTCCGCGCCGTTGGGTCACTGGCTGCTAGATTATTGACGTAGTAGCGGTAGCCCTTATCAGTTGGCACGCGGCCCGAGCTAATATGGGGCTGGTAGATGTAGTCAGCCCTTTCGAGTGCAGCCATCTCCGAGCGAATCGTGGCCGAGCTCACATCAAACACCTCGCACAAAGCGTGGCTGCCAACCGGCTCAGCGGTCGCTGAGTACTGGCGAATTATTTCCGTTAGGATTGCGGCTTGTCTCTCGGTCATCATATTGAGTAATTGGGTCGGACAGATTGCTGATCTCCTCCACATCGACTGCCAAAAAGGACTGTTGTCAGAGGGTCATCTTTTCAGAGCAATTTTAGGCGAGGAACAATCTGTCCGCTGCTGCACCCATATTAGCACTAGCAATGTTAGAGTGCTAGTACTTCAATGATATGATTCTGGCACTCTCATGTCAAGAGTGCCAATTTAGATTATTTAATTAAACTGTATGCTTTGTAGAATTTGTCGAAACACTTCTCTGTCTGCCTTCTCATTAGTAGTATTTCCTGCAAATGTTGAAGCCCACTTGCCATTGTATTCACCAGACAAAGACACATAGAGGTCAAACTTCCCATCACCTACAGCGCATGGCCATTCACCGATACTCTCATCGCAGGTTTGATCAGGCTGTTCTTTTACGAGACGGATTGTTCCGTCGGGATTGTAGGCGTATTCCCAGACTACATCTACAGAAAAACCGCGGCCCCCAGGGTTAATATCAATTTGCATCCAGTCACCTTTATCTGATTCGATTCGAATATTCTCATCCCCTGGTGTATTCGTTACCGCAACTTCCTTCCAACCCGACGGCATAACGAGCGAGAGATTTGTTTTTGTAAGTTTTGTACCGGTCGAATCAACCGCTACAGGGGTAGATGCCTGGTTAGTGGTCGAGGCATCTACTTGGCTGGACGGCTTGGGCGAGAACGCATAATAGACTAAGCCGGCAATTGCCAATAGCGCAACCACGGCAATCCCGATCACAAGAGCTGATCCTTGCCGTTTTTTCATGACTTTTTCCCTTTCTGTGTAAAATTTCTGAGGAGGATATATGTCAGAAGGCCAACTGGGCCGAGCAGGAACGTCAAGAGATACGGCACAATCATCCAGCGATGACGTATCTTTCGCTTGGCCGAATCAAGCTTCATCCAGGTACCGGCCACCAGATCAAAAGCCACTAAATGCGTCCATCCCAGGGTCATGATCCATGGATCAGACATGGCTTCGGTGATACCCTCAAGCGTCCATACGACCTGCGGCATGGTTGAAAACGCAATCACCAGCACCGCGGCATAGACCAATGCAAGCACGACCGGGAGCACCATACTGTCGATGAGTCGGCGAGTCGCCCGTGAATATGGTGCGAGAACGATCAGGAGCCAACCTACAAGGGCTACCAGGTTGACTGCGGCAAATACCGTATTTGCATTCATACTGCTCATGCTACCACATTTCGGTGTGGTTTGGTGAGTCTATTTACTTGCATATTTGTGCAAATGATAGTATGATAGCCCATTCCCTCAGAGGAATGTAAAAACCTATGAATATCGCAAATTATGAACAGCGCCTAGCTCTCACAGCTCATCGTCGACGGATCCAGATCACTCGATCTCCGCTCGGCGTTCGTGCGCAACAGATACGCCCCCATTACTCATTCCTGAAAGCTGGCTTAGCGATCATGGTCTATTTTGCGCTATTT
This sequence comes from uncultured Candidatus Saccharibacteria bacterium, assembly GCA_964432055.1. Lineage (GTDB taxonomy): Bacteria > Patescibacteriota > Saccharimonadia > CAILAD01. The sequence continues at coordinate 7,475 of CAYSMD010000025.1, read as the reverse complement.
GCATTCTTCTTCCAGTCAAGTCAAGCCGAATTCGAAGCCAGTTCACTTGGCATGCTCTCGAAACCAGAAGCTGTTGCGAGTACAAAATCCAAAGATACTGTCGCAACCAAGCCCCTAGCTCAATCAAAAAGTGCTCCAAAACCAGCTGAGCCAACCGATACGACGGCCAATCAGGGCGGATTACCACCCTTTAATACCGAAGACGAGTCAGCCCCGTCAACTAAGCAGCAATTTACCGCCTCGGGATATGCCTATGGCCACTGTACGTACTATGTCGCACGCAAGCGTCCACTTCCCCAAAACTGGGGTAACGCTCGAGACTGGCTCAAGCGTTCTCAGGCAGCCGGCTACACAACTGGCGTAAATCCTCGCCCAGGCGCAATTGCCCAAACCCCACAAGGCATCTGGGGCCACGTTGCTTACGTCGAGCGAGTCGAAGGCGCAAAAGTCTACATCTCCGAGTACAACTATGTCGGCTGGAATCGCCTCAGCTATCGCTGGGCTGACGCGAACGACTTTAAATATATCTATTAGTACGCAGTAAGTTGAGCTGGCGCAGCTGGCACATTGCCACTTGCAGCTTCATCAATTACTTGCAAATAGCCAGTCTTCCAACGGTCGACAGACTGCATCGCGCGATCTGTATTCGAGCGCACGTATCCGTAATACATCAGCCCGAGAGCTGAAAAAAGTATAATCTTCCACCACATGTGGGGTCCACCAATCTACCCTCTTAAGGTGTACTATGCTAGCTTGAGCAATTTCATGTCAAGGATAAGCGAGATACAGTATTGGCTACCCTCGCCGGATCAAATCCATGAAGACACTCGAGGGAATCGATACCTTACCGATCTGCTTCATGCGCGCCTTGCCTTTTTTCTGTTTCTGCAACAGTTTTTTCTTACGGCTCACGTCACCGCCATAGAGTTTGGCGGTCACATCCTTACGTAGCGCCTTGATGGTTTCGCGAGCGATGACTTTTGCACCAATTGCCGCCTGAACTGCGACCTCGAAGTTCTGTCGAGGAATCAGGTCTTTAAGCTTCTCCGTGATCTGCTTACCAAACGCCTCAGACTTGGAACGCGCAACAATACTACCGAGTGAATCCACGCGTTCGCCAGCCAGCAGCACATCCACTCGAACCAGGTCACCAACTTCATAGCGATCCCATTCGTACGTCAATGAAGCAAAGCCAGAGGTCTGACTTTTCAAAGCATCATAGAAGTCGGTGATAACCTCCGCGAGAGGTGCTTCAAAACCAACCACCGCTCGAGTCGGATCAAGATATTCGAGCTTCGTCTGTTTTCCCCGGGCTTCAATGACAAGGCCCAAGACCGCACCGATATACTCAGATGGCGTGACGATTTCACCCTTTACCCACGGCTCAGCAATCGTTTCGATCTGCGAGACATCAGGGAGCGCGCTAGCCTGCTCGATCATCTCCATCTCGCCGTTCGTACGGGTAACCTCGTAACTCACCGACGGACTCGTGACGATCAAGTCGAGATCAAACTCACGCTCGAGGCGCTCTTTGATAATTTCAAGATGGAGGAGACCAAGAAAGCCAATGCGTACGCCAAAGCCAAGCGCCGCCGAGCTCTCAGCGGTGTAGGTCAGCGAGGCGTCATTGAGCGAGAGCTTGTCGAGGGAATCCTTCAGCTTTGGGTACTCCTCTTGGCTGGTCGGATAGAAGCTCGCAAAGATAAGCGGCTGCACTTTCTTATAACCAGGCAACGGCTCTGCAGCGGGAGCCGATGAAAGCGTGACGGTGTCACCAACTCGAGCAAACTGCACCGACTTAATATTTGTCGTAATAAAACCAATCTGTCCGCTTTCGAGCGTCTTGTCGACGATCCGCTGTGGGGCAAAGTGACCAACTTCGAGCGCGAGTGAAGCCGAGCCGGACTGCATGAGGGTGATCTCAGCGTTCTCTTTGATCTCACCGCTCATCAAGCGCACATAGAGAATAACCCCTCGATAGCCATCAAACATCGAGTCGAAAATAAGGCCACGAGTCGGGCCAGTTTCAACTTTTGGAGCTGGCACTTCTCGCACGATGCGGTCCAGAAGCTCGGGAACACCTTCGCCAGTTTTCGCGGAGATCTTGCCGATTGATTCCGGGTCAACGCCGAGTAAGCTACCAATCTCAGCCGCTACGCGCTCTGGCTCAGCTGCGGGTAAATCAATCTTATTCATGACGGGAATAATGTGCAGTCCGGCTTCGATCGCCATATACACATTCGCAAGCGTCTGAGCCTGGATCCCCTGGCTCGCATCAACCACGAGTACTGCACCTTCTACCGCTTCGAGAGAGCGACTCACCTCATAGCTGAAGTCAACGTGTCCAGGCGTATCAATCAAGTTCAGCTCATGCGCACCCCACTGCATTCGCGCCGGCTGCAACTTGATGGTGATACCTTTCTCTCGCTCCAGCTCCATCGTATCGAGCAACTGAGCTTTCATATCCCTGGAGGCGACAGTTCCCGTAACCTCCAAGAGACGATCAGCCAAAGTCGACTTACCATGATCAATATGGGCAATAATACAAAAATTTCTAATCCGTTCGCTCGACATAATTCCCCCTTACTCCTACGCGCCAATCCGGCGACGGAGACGCTTACGGTAACGTGACTTCACAAGCCGTAATACAGTATCTAGCTGCTTAATTTTTAGTATCTTCGATACAAACACATACACCAATGCCCCGACAACTGAGATAATCATAAACTTCGGCAACAACACTTGCCAGCCGATATCGTTCCGCTCGAGCGGGAAGAAAAAGACAATCAGTGCATACATTGAGGCCGCCATCGCAATCGAAGCAACCATAATACGCACTCCGACATTACTGATCGCCCCCAAGCCATACGGACCAATCTTGCGTCGTAACAAGCCCATCAAAAGTAAGAGTTCCAGTGTTGAGACAAGTGATAGCGCCATCGCAAGACCAGGTACTCCAAACTCATTTGCGAAGACATAGCTCAAGCCAATATTGAGGAACAATGTGAGAATACTCGCAAAGAGCGGCGTTCGCGTATCTTCGAGTGCATAAAATACCCTTGCCACAATAAAGAATAGGCTTTGTGAAACGATGACACCAGCGAACCAGCCTAATGCATCGGCGGTCGTTTGATCCCCGAATCCCAGCAGCAGACGCACCAAATAACCACGCATGATTACCGTCACTGCTGCTGCAGGAATCACCAGGAACATCACGAGTGAAAGCGTCCGCACAATCTCCCGAGGTAAGCGAGACTTATCTTTTGAGTTCGCGGCGTTGATGAGTGTTGGGAATACTGCGGTCGCAACAGCTCCACCAAAAAGACCCATCGGCACATTCTTGAGGTTGTTCGCAAAATAATAGCTGGAGAGTGAACCAGCCGCCAAGGAGGAGCCAATCGCGGTTTCAACGATGGTATTTATCTGCTCGATCCCAAGATCCAGCGAGCGAGGCACCATCAACTTGAAGACCCTCCGCACGGCCGGGTGCCAGAAACGCAAGTTGAGTGAGTATTTGAAGCCGAGCCCCATAACGCCAAAGCTCTGCATCACAGCCTGAAGCGCCGTACCTGCAACGACTCCCCACGCAACACCATAAATGGGTATTTGAAAGAGCGGTTCAAGAAACAGGATTCCAAAGATAATTCCAACGTTATAAAAAACACTCGCGAGTGCAAACAATACGAAGCGCTGAAAAGCCTGCTGAACCGCACCGAGCACTGAGGATATACCAAAAAATAGGGGCGTCAGGAGCATGATCCGCGTCAGATCCACCGTAAGTTTCAGCCGTTCAGCATCAAAGCCCGGCGCAATCAGTCGCACCAAAGGCTCAGTAAATATAAACGTCACCACACCCAGTGCAAGCATGGCGATCACAACCAAGTTCAGGAGCGTACTAGCCACCTCCCAAGCTTCATCAATCTTCTTTTTCTCAAGGTACCCCACAAAGACTGGAATAAATGAGACTGCAAAGGCGCCAGAGACAAGGAGCGTAAACAAAAGATCCGGAATACGAAACGCCGCGGCATAGGCATCGGCTTGCGGCGAGAGGCCAAAGTTTGAAGCCAGCAAACGATCACGGACGAGCCCTAAGATACGACTCAACAGATATGAGAGAGAAATCAGCAAAGCTGCCGTCGAAATCGAACGGCGCTTATTAATTCGGGTTAGCAGCTGTCTCACTGATTTTGGTATTGCTGTGCGCGGCATAGGCTGTATTTCTTATAAGGAGTGAGATAGGAAAAAGTGAGGCGGTTGTCGATAACTTTCCAAGCGCACGCTCGATACTCGACAACCAGCCTCACCTTCCTCTCAGTACTCTGGTAGTTATTTTACCTGTTTTTTGGGCTTTGTGGGAGTGCCTTTAGACTTATCGATGTCTTCAAACATAGCGGCAAAGGCCTTGCCCTCGATGGTCTCTTCTTTGATAAGTCGCTCAGCAATCTCATCTAGCTTAGTGCGATGCTTCTTGATTGTGTCTTCAGCACGCTTCGAGGCTTCGTGAATGATCGCTGTGACTTCTTCGTCAATCTTATCCTGGGTTTGTTCAGAATAGTTGCGGCCTTCAGCAAATGAACGACCGAGGAAGACTGAACCTTCATGATTGCCAAACACTTGGTTTGATAATTCACGACCCATCCCATACTCGGTGATCATCCGGCGAGCCAGTTGGTTCGCATGCTTCAGATCTGACTCGGCTCCAGTGGTGATATCGCCAAAGACTACCTTCTCAGCAGTACGACCACCAAGACTCATCGTAATATCGTCGACAAAGTCGGCAACCGAGTGAAGATGCTTATCTTCGAGCGGCAAGCTCCATGTAACGCCACCAGCCATTCCGCGCGATACAATCGAGACCTTATGGACTGGATTGCAGTTCGGCAAGAGATGCGACAAGAGCGCGTGGCCGGCTTCATGAAATGCGGTGATCCGCTTCTCTTTTTCGTTAAGGATGTGGCTCTTGCGTTCTGGGCCCAGTGCGATTTTCTCAACAGCTTCATGAAAGTCTGACTGCTCGATTTTCTTCTTGTCTGCACGGGCTGCAAAAATGGCGGCTTCATTGGCAATGTTTGCTAGATCCGCTCCAGAAAGACCTGGCGTCTTGCGAGCAACTTCTACCAGCTCGACATCTTTATCGAGTGGCTTCTTCTTGGTGTGAACGGCCAGAATATCAGCGCGCTGCTTCATATCAGGCAAGTCAATGGTAACTCGTCGATCAAAGCGACCGGGGCGCAACAGAGCTGGATCAAGCACGTCAGGACGGTTGGTTGCGGCCATCACAATCACATTAGTCCCCTGCTCGAAACCATCCATCTCGACAAGGATCTGGTTCAACGTCTGCTCACGCTCATCATGACCACCACCGAGTCCAGTGCCACGCTGGCGTCCGACGGCATCAATCTCATCGATGAAGATGATGCAAGGCGCGTTTTTCTTAGCGCGTGCAAAGAGGTCACGCACACGGCTCGCACCGACACCAACGAACATTTCGACGAATTCCGAGCCAGAGATCGAGAAGAACGGCACGCCTGCTTCTCCAGCAACCGCTCGGGCCATGAGGGTTTTACCCGTACCCGGTGAACCAAACAGCAAGGCACCTTTCGGAATCTTCGCGCCGAGAGCTTCAAATTTCTTCGGGTATTTGAGGAATTCAACAATTTCCTGCAGCTCCTGCTTGGCCTCATTCGCGCCAGCAACATCTGAGAATGTAACTTTTTCCTGCTCACCCCCAGCTACGCGGGCTTTCGAACGTCCGAAGCTCATCGCTGCATTATTCTGTCCCTGAGCCTGACGCATGATGAAGTAGAAGAAGCCAATAATAAACACAACTGGCAGGAATGCAAAGAGCGCATCTACCCAGCGGCCACTTCCATCATCTGGATTCTGAGGATCAACTTTCACGCGGCTGTAGTCGATACCGTAGTCAGTCAGGCTCGTATAGGCTTCTTTATATGACTCTTGAGTCGAGCCGTCCCTCAGCTTAACTTTGAGCTTATCGCCACTAATTTGAATTGACTCAACTTTATCGTTCCGCGCTTCTTCAAGCACGCGCGATAGCGAGACCACTTCAGGCTTTGGCTGAGATTGATTGTTCAATAGCAACAATCCAGCCAGCACAACGAGGCCGACTACAACATAAATAAGATTGCGAGGAATCTTTTTCAACATAATTTACACCACCTTTACTTGAAGCCTATGGGCGGGTTGACGCTGCTCGTTCGGGGCAAACCGACGATCGCGTGCAAGATCCGGCACCAGCGCAATATCATTATGAGCGGTCACAATCACTGGCCAGAGCAGCCGCTCAGTTTTTGGTACTTTCTTATCGGTAAATAAATCCTGCAGCTTCTTCGAGCCTTGCATGCCAAGCGGATGGATACGATCTCCTGGCTGCCAGGTTCGCGCAAAATAGGTATCGGCAACAAGCTCATTCTGAGAGAGCTCTGATGCCTGCTCAGCTGGCTGCAATTCCAACTCAAAGCGACCAATGCGCACGGGCTGCTGATGACGTAAAGCTACTGTCCCGCTCTCCTGTACCCCCATGGGACGAGCCGAACGCGAGACGAACTTCACTCTATCATATTCCCTGAGGAGCAGCAAGCCAGGAAGAGCCTCGCTAAAGCTACCGCTCTTTGCTGTCGCAAACCATTTGAGGGCTGCATTGAGGTTGCGCTCAGTCAGTCCAATGCCATCATTCATCCGACGAGCGAGATGAGCAAGCAGATTGAGCTGGACAATCGGATTGAGTCGTAAGAATTTTTCTCGCGAGAGCTCAAACCCGCCATCAACTTCATCGGCAAGCTCGGCAGCGAGATGATCGAGCTTCGTGGCGATACGATCATTGATGCCATCCAGGTGATCAAGCCAGCTTGCGAGATTACTATGATAGTGCGGGTCACGAGTCGGAGCATAGTGTAATAGTTCGTGGCGAATCAAGTTTCTCGTGTAGGCTCGGTCATTATTCGTAGCATCCTCGCGCCACGCCAGATCTCGACTCGCAGCATAGGTAATAATGTCGCCACGCCCAAAGCCGATCAGCGGACGCACAATCACCCCTCGCTGCGCACCCAGACTGGTGAGCCCAACTCGGTCTGCCCCACGCAACGCATGCCACATTGCAGTCTCTAAACGATCATTTCTATGATGCGCCGTGATAATCCGATCGGCCTCGCTCTCGCGACGGATATCCTCGAGCCAACCATAGCGGGCTTGACGCATCGCCGACTCAGTCATCGTCTCGCGCGGCAACATCCCTAGCATAAATTTGTGACCATAGTGATCTGCGAGGGTACCGACAAACCGAGCATCTTCGGCTGCCTCGGGTCGCTGACCATGGTCGAGATGCGCAACGATTAACTTCCAGCCCCATTCTTCTTGTAGCCGACTCAGCATATCAAGCAAAACTACCGAATCACGGCCACCAGAGACCGCCACTACGTACGTCTGTTGCGGCGCGAGTAGCTTGCTGGTCTCAA
>CAYSMD010000024.1:5370-10992 GCA_964432055.1 uncultured Candidatus Saccharibacteria bacterium | reverse complement strand
CGTATGCTAGGTCCTGGACAGCAAGATTAGACTCCATCGTCATATCATCGGTCGTAAGTTCACAGCCAGCGCCCACATCAATGGCAACTATCTTCGATGTGAACATACTCATGTAGCCGCCAACCTGAGGCTGCTCCGAATCGGGAATCGAGTCGCCATTGAGATCTTGCACATCACCCAGGATCGGAAAACCATCTATCTGCTCTAACCATACGGTATTAAAGTCCCATTGATCGAGGGGTGGGTTAGTACTGTTATTTTTGAAGTAGTCACCCTCAAATCCATCAGTATTAACTGCGGTCCAGCCACCCACCGTGTCATCATAGGCGGTGGCTTCGGCCTGACCAGTAGCCGATTGATCAAAGTAGGAGTTATTAATTACCAACGAGCCGTCACCAAGCCCATCATCACTTCCGATGAGTGCGTAGTCATGAGCGCCTGCATTAACCTCACCGGCAGCGAAAACATTATTGAGTACATACTGCTCACCCTCGTCACTCGGGTCATCCATAAAGCCGACTATACCACCAGCTGAATCATCTGCCGTTACTATGGCTGAACTATAAGAATTCTCGATTTCAATCTCAGCTATTGCTTCATACCCGTCATTATATGCCTCCATCTCACCGATAATGCCTCCGGCCCTCTCGCCTGCCGTAACACTACCCGACGAATAGGAATCTTGAATAAGTAATGTAGTCGGTCGATCAGTGTCATCCTCCATCGCGGCGTTGGCATCACCTGTAATTCCACCAGCGCGTTGGGCATCTGCGACGACAATTGCATCTGAAGAACTCTGACTGATAATTATTGAGCCTTCATCTTGTGCGTCAACGCGGCCAAATAATCCCCCAGCATTATAACCCCCCTCAAAGTAAGGGCCCCAACCATAATCAACTTCTTGACCTACGGCATGAATATCACCACTTACTGATACATTTTCTGCCTCTGAAGTCCCACGATTCTCAATTCCAAATCTTCCCGCAACTCCACCAACCGTCTCTTTACAAGTTACAGAAGCATTATTTATAACCACATTATAAATACTCGTTTGATTCATGTATCCAGCAACTACCCCGCAATAATAGCTGTCTTCAGTCCCGAAAATTACTGCGTCGTTCAATGTTACATCCCGTATGATTGCGCCATAAGTATTGTTAAATAGTCCGATATGTCCTGTGTCAACCATTGAAATGGCTACATTCGATATTGTGTAACCTTGACCATCAAAGATGCCCGCAAAATCATTATCCCAGCCCAACGGATCAAAATTCTCGACACCACTGCAATCTATGTCGCTCGCTAACAAATAGGTGTCATTGTGTTCACCCTGTTCGTCAAAAGCTTGTAACTCCTCACAAGTACTAGCCTCATATACATCAGGATCAGGAGTTGTATAGGAGCCTTCTACCCACGACCCACGCGCATAAGTTGTGGTAGCCTGCACACGAATATCATAAGTAGTACCAAGCTTTAAGCCATTAAGATCAAATGTCGACTCGCCCCAGCTATCTGAGTTAAATAGGACATCCCAATCATTTGTTGACTCTTTCATCTCCCATCTGTAGTTATCCAGTGGAAAAGAACCAGTTGTCGATGGAGCCAACCAGGACACTTCTATGGCAGATTTTTCTGAGCCCTCTTGCACTTCAAGATTTGTAACAGACCCGGGACCCACTAGCGGACCAACATCGTTTATCGTCGGGTAGCCACCGACTTGTTCTGACCAGGTGGTATCAAAATTCCAACTGGCTAGCGGCTGATTAGCGTTCTCAAAGAAGTAATTGGGGCTCAAGCCATCAGTGTTACGAGCAGTGCAACTTACGCTCGTTGCAACCGAACTACCATAGCAGTCAGGAATCGTAGCAATCGTCTGATCGAAAGCAGCATTTACTACAGATATTGGGTCAGTGAAACCAATACGTCCAAATACTGCGCCTTTAGCACCGGTGGCGGTAACTTCAGAGGCTGCAAATAGATTACCAATATCGTCGTCTCCTGAGGCACTATTAAATAGCCCGACGAGACCTCCTACAAAATTACCACCATTAACACTGCCTACAGCATAGGCGTTGGTCAGCGTATTACAACAATAATCAACATAGCCAATAAGTCCGCCGACATTGTCTTGGCCCGTAACATCAGCATTTGCAAAAACATCGGATACAATTCCAATGTTGCCTCCGGAACCGATGAGACCACCGACAGTTGACCCAGCGCTAGTGACTGTCCCCGTAAAGCTACTTTTTGACACACTGCTACGGTCATAACCCTTGGATCCTATTAAGCCGCCGACTCCTTCTGAAACACCACTCACACTACCAGATACACTCACGCCAACGATATTCCCATTAGCACGACCAGCCAAGCCACCAACTTGATATTGTCCGGTGATATCCACATTCGTTAATTTGGTGCGGGCTACAATGCTGTCACTACTCGTCTCGCCAAACAGACCTGCCCTGTAGCCGCCGAGAGGTTTATCAATGAACAGTCCATCAATAGTATGATTGTCGCCATCAAAGATCCCCTCGAAATCCGGGATGGGATTAAACCCTGTCGAATCGCCCCAAACACCACCATTATCGAATGATCCGTCAGCAGGGTTGGTCATTGTGCAATCAATATCGCCAGCAAGTTTATAGGTTTTGTTAGCAGTTTGGTAATTGTCAGCATCTGTTTTAATAGATTGCAGATCATCGCAATCGGCAATGATGAAGGGATCTGAGCCTGTGCCAGTACCCGTACCAGAAAATGCCCGAGCCGATCCGGGGAAAAGCAAGAGGCCAAGCAACATGGCGCTGGCAACTACAAATATTGCTGTAAGTCTTCGGATACGAATTGCTCCTGCCTCAATTTCACTAGGCTTATTCTAGTTATGTTTGAGGTGAAGCACAAGCGTCTTTTTTAAGATTGCGCTAAGCTTGCGGTAACTTCAGCGTAAAGGTGCTACCCTTCTTCGGCTTCGACTGCACGTCAATGCGACCGCCATGCGCCACAGCGATCTGCTCGGCGATCGACAGCCCAATCCCAAAGCCTTCAACTTTATGCTTGCTGCGACTGGCGTCAGCCCGATAAAAGCGCTCGAAAATATGCGGCAGCTCACTGGTAGCTATTCCTGGACCTTCGTCACGAACCGCAAGCAGCGCCAGGCGGCCTTGTTTTGAAGTCGTCACCCACACGCTTCCGCCACGAGGGCTATATTTGATTGCATTATCAAGTAAGATCACCGCAAGCTCCGTGAGTTGCTCCGCGTCGCCACGTACCGACGCTGGCTTAAGCTGCGAGTGAATCGTAATGCGTTTTGCTCTGGCGAGCTTCGCCACGCGCTCCAAGGCCGCCTCCGCCGTCTGGTTGAGGCTTAGTTTCTCGGCATGCTCAACCGCGCCGCCATTCCTAGCGAGTCGCAATAGCCCCTCTACTAATGACCGGACGCGCGACACTTCCTCAAGATTACTGCTGAGCAACTCTCTGGCATCACGCGCCGATAGCTTCGGATCACGCAGGGCAACTTCAATCTCAGTTTGCATGACTGTTAGCGGTGTCCGCAGCTCATGCGAGGCATCGGCGGTGAAACGAGTTTGTGCCTCCAGAGCCTCTTCGATAGGTCGGATGGTACGGCGAGCTAAAAAATAGCTCAAGCCTCCACCTAACACAAAAACAATCATGTTAAACGTCAGTAAATTCCCGCGCAGATTGATGTCACCCTCTTTGAGCCTTTGGAGTCGGTACAGGTCATATGCCTCCTGATCCTCAAAAAGAATGCGGGGACCACCAATGCCAGGCCGACGCAACCCACGCTCAATCTCGACAATTGACACGCGATACACAAAAATCGAAAACATGATGCTCAGCAGCATCACAAATGCCAAGTACCACGCGGTGAGCTTTAGAGCCGGCGATAGCTTCAAGCCTCACTCCCCACCGAATAGCCAAAGCCACGCGAGGTATGGATCAGTGGCGGGCCGTCAAACGGCTCATCAATCTTGCGGCGGAGATAGCGAATAAACACTTCCACATTATTAGGCAGAACATCAGCGTCATATTCCCAGACATGATCGATGATCTTCTCCTTCGATAGCACCTGTCCCTCGTTGCGCATCAAGTACTCGAGGAGCGCAAACTCCTTCGCCGACAGCTTAATCTTCTTGCCAGCTCGCCGCACCAAAAATGCTGTCGGATCTAGCTCTAGGTCGGCAACCTTGAGCACCGTCTTCCCGCCGCCACTCGGACGACGCAGCAGAGCCTGAAGCCGAGCCAGCAGCTCCTCGAAAGCAAATGGCTTCACAAGGTAATCATCAGCACCGGCGTTCAGCCCGGCCACCCGATCACGCACCTGATCCTTGGCGGTCAGCATAAGAATGGGCGTAGCATTACCAGCCTCGCGTAATGCTTGGCAGATCGCTAGGCCATCCATGCCCGGAAGCATCCTATCAAGCACAATGACGTCATATTCATCAGCTTCGGCGGCAGCCAACCCCGCCTCACCATCATGCACAATCTCGACAGCAAACCGCTCTTGCTCGAGCCCACGCTGCAGGGCGCGCGCGATCTTTACTTCATCTTCGACAATTAATAGCTTCATATACTCTATATTCTACTCCTTTTCTGAAGTAGAGCTTAAAAAAACCGACCGTGTGCTGGGTGCGCACGACGGTCGATCTTTACGGTAAGAGTAGTTTGTATAGTTTGACTCAGTCTAGTTCATTTGGGCTTCTGGCGCGTTTGGCCCGCTTCCACGCATCATGCCGTGATTACCCATTTTGCCGCCACCTGGACCCCGCATCAGATATTCAGTTGGAATACCGTTATCCTTTGCCCACTGCTCGAGCTCTGTGCGCTTTTGCTCCATAGCCGCACGACGCTCCTCAGGGGTCTTATCCTTCATAGCCTCTCGATTAGCTTCCCGCTCTTTTTCCATCTCCTCGTGCTTAGTGAGAATCTTGGCCTTTTGGTCGGCGGTTAGCTTACCGGCGTCCACCGCGGCCTGAAGGCGCTCTTCCAGGCGTTTTTCCATCTTGGCATGACGCTCCTGATGGTCTTGATCGATGACCTGCTGCACGTCATCTTTATTTACGTTAAATTTTGTAGCAATTTTATCGGCCAGACTCGTTGTGGTCTCAGTCTGGGCCGCCACCGTGCCAGCGCCAATCACCGATGCGATACCGATCGAAGCTGCTGCGATGGCTATCATTTTTCCTTTATTCATGTAAAGCTTTCTCCTTTAACTCCAGTAGCATAGGCCGCAAAACTGAGATATCACTGAAAACACACAGTTTTTTTAGGCAGGTGTAAATATTGACAAAACTATATCAGTATGATACTATTACTCGGTTTACCTAATCCCAGGATAAACTTTCCCCAAGAGCCCATAAGGAGAACTTCATGGCTCATGCACCTTCCACCAACCGATCCCCGCGACTGCGCGTCGCGACGACCTTGCTGCTGGCACTGGCGAGCATCATCGCCATCAGCTTCTTCGGAGGCGCGTCAGCTGGCGCGACCAGCAGCCCGTCCGAGACGGAGTACTGCGACTACGGCTGGGGCAGTGACCACTACGACCAGCCCTGTTCGCCCGAGACAACCAGCACCACCACGACCGTGGCGCCCACGACAACCAGT
>CAYSMD010000024.1:2455-5270 GCA_964432055.1 uncultured Candidatus Saccharibacteria bacterium | reverse complement strand
AGCCGAAGAATCCCCTACACTGTTGCTATATGCTTTCTCGAAAACCCCGTCACGGCATCATGATTACTGGTGTGCCACGCAGCGGCTCCACCATCCTCGCCAATGTCTTAGCCCTCTCGCCGACTATCGGCTACGTCGAGGAACCATTTAATACCCACGCTGGCATGATCGGTACTGATGATCGCTTCTTCCCATACATTTATAAAGGATCGAAGTTTCAAAAACGGTATGATGCAATCCTCGATGACATCCTAGCTGGCCGAGCTCACTATAAAGAAAACCAATTACAGCCGCCGACGAGCAATCCACTGCGCGTTATCTATCGTCACCTTTTCACGAATCGCTATGAAATTCGCTACCAGCTGGATGCGCACGACCCCCGCGTGAAGCAGTTCGTCCTCAAAGATCCTACCGCCTCGCTCAGCTCGCAGCATTTTATCAACCACCCAAACTTGTCTATCATTTACACCTTGCGCCATCCGTGCGGGGTCGTCGCCTCACACCAACGACTTGGCTGGGTTGGCACGCCGATTCAAGATTTCCTCAACGACCCAAAGTTATTCAAGCTCATGACTCCGGCCGTACAAGCTGTCAAAGGCAAGCAGCTGAGCGAAATCGACGGAATCGCGTGGTATTGGCGAGCCGTGAATGAGCTCATTCTGCACGTCGCGAGAAGCCATCCCGATACCCCGATCGTCGAGCACGAAGCATTCTCACAAGACCCAGAAGGCATCACCAAACAACTCTATAAGCGTTTTGACATTCCTTTTACTCAAGCAGTTGAAACCAAGCTCAAAGCTATGACGAGCACCGATAATCCCACCGACCCTACGAATAATGACATCCACGTCTTGAAGCGTAACAGTCGCGAGAACATTCATCGCTGGAAGAAACACATCTCAAAAGCCGACGAAGCCCACATCATGAAGATCTGTGGCCAGACATATTCGAAGATGCAAAAGCTCCCGAACACACTTCAATAAATAAGAAGAAGGGACTTCCAATTGGAAGTCCCTGATGCCCTGAGGGCAAGGTCAGCGGCCGGGGAGCGGCGGCTGGGGGTACGGGCCCGGTCCCGGAGGGACGGGTCGACCCGGTGGCGGGGGTCCCGGAGGGCCCGGATGCGGATGGGGTGCCATGTGCTTCACCTCCCTCATGATTGCTGTTGGGCGGACTCGTGATCAGTGGGGGTGGGTGACATCGTAGCCGATGCCGGTCACCTGCCCCTGCTGGTCGTACGTGCTGAAGCTGTGCAGATCGCCGTTGTAGACGTCGACCCGGCTGCCGTAGTCGCTGATGCGGATCTGGTCGCCAGTGGCGGGGTCGTTGATGACGGTGAGGTCGGGCCGGGGGCCCTGGGTATCACTCATTTGCTTCTCCTAGGTACTCGTATCGCCGGTTGACGATGTATTCACTTTAATAGAATTAATTGACAAAAAAGATAGCACATTGTGAGAACTATTGTGTGCACATATATTGCACATTTCAATGTATTGCTTTACAATAAAAATATGAATATGTATATGGAATCCTACGGAGAGCGCATTAAGATCGCTCGACTCCGACTGGGCCTTACCCAACAGGAGTTAGTCAATATACTCAATAACGAACTCGAAGGTGAAGAAATCGTCGAGAGATCGATTCTTTCAAGGTGGGAGAACAATAAAAACTTCCCCCGCAACCCTCGCAAAAAAATACTTGAAGAGATTCTCGATATTGATCTCGGAAGTGCGCCACTACGCCGCGAGACTTTCTCGGCGTACCTCACCAGTCGTGATGAAATCGAGGAATCTACACTCTTAGGACTACAGAACTGTAGCGAAATATGGCTCAGTAACATTCTCGAGCCACGATCTATCTGGCGCGAATTACCGGAAACGCATCAATTGCTTCAAGAGCTACGGCTGAGTCCAACCTGCTACTTTCGGGAGATTATCTATATCCGCACACTCGATGACCTGATGAATGTTAAGAAATTCGCCGCTCAGCGTAACCCTAATCATGATATAAGAATTCGTATTGCGCCAGGCCATGCTTTCCCAGTTTTGCTTGCACCAAAAAGCCGCTATGGATTACTTTTGTCGGGATTTCATAACAATATTACCAGCGTAGGGCTCGAGCTCAATGGTGCTGTCGCAGGGTTTAACGAGCATTATCTACGCCACATCTGGAACAAAGCTACAGCAATTCTCGAGAACGGCAGCTTCATGAAAGACAATTTTCTACATGCGACTCAAGTGCTCAAGCAGCTCGGCGGCGAAGTAAAGAACGAGTTTGAGATCAGGTAACTAGAGCCCTGACTCTAGAGGTAATCCAGTACACTAGAGTATAATACCCAGGTTAGAAAATTCGTCATTATGCAAAAAGTTATCCTTTATTACAAGTTCGTCCCCGTAACTGACCCGACCATGACCATGCGTTGGCAGCGTGAGCTATGCCGTCGGCTCGGCCTCAAAGGTCGCATCATCGTCAGCCCGCATGGCATTAACGGCACTCTCGGCGGTGAACTTGAGAGCGTCTTGGAGTATAAGCGAGAGATGAATCGCTCTGTGCTCTTCCGCGACATTACATATAAATGGAGCGATGCTAATGGTGACGAATTCCCTCGCCTCAGCGTAAAGGTTCGGCCCGAGCTCGTCGCCTTTGGTGCTCCAGATGAAGTCAAAGTTGATGCGAGCGGTGTGGTTGGTGGTGGAAAGCACTTAAAGCCAGAGGCCTTGCACAAGCTCGTTGAAGAGCGCGGTAGTGATGTGGTCTTCTTCGATGGCCGTAATGCCTATGAAGCGCAAGTTGGTAAATTCCGAGATGCGGTCGT
>CAYSMD010000024.1:0-2355 GCA_964432055.1 uncultured Candidatus Saccharibacteria bacterium | reverse complement strand
CTCTACATTTTTGACGGACGCATGACGCAGCGCTTTAGCGAGAATTCAAAGGACATCGGCGAGTGCGTGCATTGTGGCGAGAAAACCAGCCGTTTTATTAACTGCGCGAACGTTGCCTGCAATAAGCTCGTCCTCGTCTGTGATGCCTGTGACACGCAATCGAAGTGCTCAGACTGCGTCTCGCGACCTGCAAAATCTTCTGCTCGCTAGTCTCTTTCGCGAGGCGATATACTAGCGTGGCTTCATCTATTGCAGCAGTGAAAGCACTTGTGCTAGGCTTGTTGTAAGAAAGTTCACAATATTTGAAAGGATTTGACGTGGAAATATTTGGTCTTGGCCTTCCAGAATTACTGATAATTGCACTGATACTACTGCTCTTATTCGGTGCGGCAAAGCTCCCAGAGCTCGGACGCAGTCTCGGTCTGTTCAGCAAAGAAGTCAAAAAGGGTTTCGGTGATAATGAATCGCCTTCCTCAAAGTCTCGTTCGACCTCAAACAAAAAAGAAGTAAGCGCTTTTCGCTCCACAAGCTAACCTGGAATAACGCAAACACGACATGAAACATAAGCAAAACTCAAAGCTTACCGTCCGTGAACATTTAGAGGAGTTACGAAAACGACTCTTTTGGGTGGTCGGTATATTCATGCTCGGAGTTATTCCTGGCTTAGTGTTTAGCCATCAAATCACACAGCTGCTCATCGCCCCCCTTGGACAAAATCTCTTTTTCTCAACTCCCACCGGTGGCTTAAACTTTGTAATGCAAATCTCACTCATTACCGGCCTCATCATTGCGATCCCCGTCACGATCTTCCAGCTGGCACAATTCGCACGTCCAGTGAGCCACAAAATTCAGCCGAGTCTCGCCGTCAAAGTCCTCGTTACCTCAGCGATGCTCGCAGCAGTTGGCGTCTGGTACGCATATGTCTTTAGCCTTCCAGCATCTCTGCACTTCCTCACAAACTTCACCGGTGAGTACATTGAGCCGCTCATGAACGCTGGCGACTATCTCAACTTCGTGATGACATACCTGATCGGCTCGGCACTCATTTTCCAAGTACCACTCATTCTCTATTTCATTAATCGCATCAAGCCACTCAAGCCGGGCACCCTCAAGAAATGGCAGCGACCCGTGCTCGCCGGCTCGGTAATATTTGCCGGCATCATCACCCCAACCCCAGATCCCTACAACCAAATGATGATCGCGCTACCACTGATTGTACTTTTCGAGATCAGTGCAGCCGGCATTTGGCTTGCACGAAAGCGGCCTTCACTTCGGCCTCAAGTCACAAGCCCAACTCGAGTACCTCACCGGTCTACTCCACAAGTACAGCCTATCGGTAGCTCACTCGACTTCATGCCAAAAACCGCTACAGCTCACGTGAGTCTAGCTAGCGATCTGGCTCCACAGAGTGCCTCAAGTAATATCGGCAAACCAGAACGCCCACAACGCCCAATCTTCCGAGATATTTCACCTCCAAATACCCAAACAGCCTGGTAGACACTAGCAGTTTCGCGATATAGAAGTCATAATAGCCGGTAAGTAAGGATATTGTGATGGCAGTTACCGACCCGCTCAAAAACTTGATGGATAAAAAAATGAGCCGCAAAGAGTTTCTCAAGCATGCGGGTCTTTCACTTGTTGCGCTGGCTGGCGTGAACGCGGCGATTCAAGCTCTCTCACAACCAGGCTCAAAAAGCGCGCCAAACCGCAAATCTACCAAAGGCAAAACTGGATTCGGTGGCGGGCGCTACGGCGCCTAGCAATCCCTATCGCAGACCGCTTTTACTAGTAAGCGCTTGTGCACCATATAGTGGCCTTTGCCGGCCGGCATAATCATCTTGGCTTTTGTTAATTTATTTACGACCTTGGCAGTAGTTTCGCGAGTAAGCCCTAACGAATTCCCAATATCCGTTTGACTCATCTTGGTATCTACTAGTACCACCTCTTTAGCTGGGGTCGCTTGACCAATTCTTTCCGCCATATAGAGAAAGAGATACATCAGCTTATCTTCGGCTTTGCCCTGCATGAGAGTTTCAATACGTAGATTGGCTTGGCGGGTTCGCAAATCCTGTATCTTCATCTTCTCCATGACTAACTCCGGATCAGAAATAAGCTGCTGAAGGTTTTTGTCGGTAAATTCTGCTAAAACACAGTCGGTATATGCAACATATTCGTAATCAGCGAATCGTGGTATTTCCGTCATACTCCCCGAAGGAATCACTTCACCCTTCATGACGCCCATAATGCGCTTTTCCACCCCAAGCTTGTCGTAGGAAACTATAGCCACTATGCCCTCAACGACAATGTAGCGCTTTTCCACTTTCTTCCAGCGGGTGTAGATATGCGTATTTGCGG
>CAYSMD010000023.1:0-11607 GCA_964432055.1 uncultured Candidatus Saccharibacteria bacterium | reverse complement strand
AGGTATCCGTACCGGAAGGTGCGGATGGATCACCTCCTTTCTAGGGAGAAAGCTTGCCAGCAATGGTATCAGCGCCTTGAGCACTGACATGGTGAGTACGATCGCCTTCTTTCGCAGTTTTTTAGAGCTGCCTTGTGAGATTTATCTTGCGAGGAAGTGCTCACTGCTTGAAAAGATCGTACCCATGGCTATCCTAGGTCGACTTCTACTTTTGTAGATTGCTTGTTCGAACGTTCTTTAGATCGTTTTAGGAAGAATCTTTCAGCAGAACTGGCACATGTAACAGGTCAAATACCATATATAGAAAAACACCCGTTGTTATGAGCGGGTGTTTTTCTATTGTTTAGATGGTTTGTTAGTTGATATTCTGTCCTGATAGGCCTTTGATGCCATCTACGAGAGGAGCCGTGAGCCAGCCCCAAAAACCAAAGATTGTACCAAGCCCAATCACAACTAGTGCGATTCCCATAATCTTAATGAAGGCCGGTGTGCCCGCGGTCACAAGTCGTTCGACAAAATCGATTGCGCCAGTGAAATTGTAGACGTTTCGCCAAAATTTGAGCATGAGCAGACCCGTAGCTAACATGGCAAGTCCGAGGAAAATATTGAAAATCATAGCTTCTAGTATACCAAATCTGGCCAATGAATATCTTTATGCTTGTCCTTCTTCTCTGAAGCCGTATAATGGCCGGTGTTACTCCGTACCTACGAAAGAGGTGTGCTATGAAGCTTCCCTGGAGACGCTCGCGGAATATCGCCCTGGCGATGCCGCCGATTCCTGAGCGTTTGGATCGCAAAGCAATTCGTCAGCTGCAGATCTTCTATGCGCATCCTGTCATGGCTCGTTGTGGGCATCTGACGTCGCTTCAGGTGATCGTCTGGCATGGTGACGAGGCCAAGGTCACGGACATGTCGAGCCAGGATCAGCCCGAGGTCTGTGGAGATTGCCTGGCTGCCATGGCAATCTGTTGCGCTTGGTGTGGCAAGGCGATCTTCATTGGAGATCCCGTGACTCTCTACAGGGCGCCCAGAGAGAAGATCGCGGAGCTGCCCGAGGGCGCGGTGTCGTATCTGCCCGACTACATGGAGGGCGGCAGCAGGGCCTACATCACAGCGGTTGGCTGCCTTGGCTGGAGCTGTGCTGATACTGGTGCTGATCGCGCTGGCTTCTGGCTGCCCGACCCGAACCGGCCTGGCCATGGCTATGTGGAGCCGGTCGAGTCGATGTACGACCTCGCGATGCGCGATGGTATCGCGATTGTCGAGGACACATCCAAGCCGTGAGAACGCAAAACTCCCAGAGAGATCTGGGAGTTATTCTTTTTGATCAATATATTGGTGGGCTTGGCAGGACTCGAACCTGCGACCTCGTCATTATCAGTGACGCGCTCTAACCAGCTGAGCTACAAGCCCACATAATAAAATGGTGGAGCATGTCGGACTCGAACCGACGACCCCCTGCTTGCAAAGCAGGTGCTCTAGCCAACTGAGCTAATGCCCCATATATGGGAAGTGTGTTTTTATACAAGTAATTTGCTTTTCGGGTGCAAATGAACTGGCCTATTGTACATCTTTTCAAGCAGGTTCGCAAGGAGGTGGTCCGAAATAGCATGGACAATGTGGGCCTGATTGGTCACAATGAAAAGTACCATAAGCATTTCGGTGCGAACTTTGGGCTTCTATCAACTATGCACGATAATCAACCACTCCAACCCGGCTCGCTCGTTTTACCACAAGGTATGACGGCTCCACCGTTGCTTTCTGAGCAGCAGCCCGCAGTACCGGCTACAATCCCGCAGCCAGCTCCAGCTCCAGCTCCAGCTCCAGCTCCAGCTCCAGCTCCAGCTCCAGCTCCAGCTCCAGCTCCAGCTCCCAATACGACGTATTTGCCCACACTGCAAGCAGCGCCAGCCCCACAAGAGTTCGCAGCGCCCTCAGTCCCTATGACGCAGCCAGAGAGCCCGGTGCCACCTGTAGTGATTCCCGCTCAGATAGCAGGACCCACACCGGCGACTCCAATCCAACAAGTCGTCACGACTCAGCCCCCGCAGACCCCGGTGCCATCGCCACCTGCGGAGCCTCCAGGCGTACCGCCCGTAGCACCTCAGGCGACACCTTCGGCCACATCGGCGTCGGCTCCGGTCGCAGCCCCCGCAGCCGCGCCAGTGCAGGCTACCGCTGCTCCTCAGGCGCCACGTACGACGCCACAGCAGCCGGCAAGCCCTCAGTCGCCAGCTCAGGCTCAGGAGCCGCTTGACGTCCAGAATAATAAGCTCGGTCTTGTCGGCTTAGGTCTCGCCATTGTAGCCATCTTCGCACAGCTATTTGTTTCCGGGAATCCTATGATGGCGCTGATTCTGTCGAGCCTCGCTGGTGGAGCACTCATCATTGGCTTCATGACCCTGAAGGCCGGCAAGCGAAGCATCGCGGTCGCGGCGATTGTATTGGGCTCGCTAGGCGTTCTCATTGGCCTTGGTCAAGCTGGGTATGGTTTCTACACGGCCAACCTGTGCCAGAACGATCCCACCTATGCAGCTAGTACGCCACAATGTCAGCGCTAGATAGGTATTCGAAAACACTTAAGCTTTGTTACAATGGTACGTATGGAAACTGAACGTGAGCCCGTCCGACACCCGATAGGTCCGGGGCTTGTCTATGCATCGGTCGGCGTAGTGTTGTTGCTTTGGGTGCTTGCAAGTCCTGTGTCGAGCCGCATCGAGAGTTCGGCGGCGGCACTCAAGAGCCTGGCGAATATTGCGGCCTTCTCTGGCACAATTCTCTATGCCTGGTCGGTGTTTCTTTCGGCGAGACTACTCATGTTTGATGATTGGTTCGGCGGCATGGATAAAGCCTATAAGTGGCATCACTACACGGGGGCTCTCGCGTTCTTCCTCTTGGCGTTGCACCCGCTGTTTTTGTCATTTCGCGCCGCGAGTGTTGGGCGTTCCGTGAGTACACTGTGGCTACTTGGGCCAAATTGGCAGATCAATTATGGCATCATCGCGCTCTACGCGATTGCCTTACTGTTGCCAATAAGCATCTTCATGCGTATCAAGTACGATTGGTTCATCTGGATGCACCGGATCATTGGCGGCGTATTCTTTCTTGGGTTCTTGCACGCCTTTATGGCGCGTGGAAATATGGTTAGGTTCTGGCCTTTGTGGCTCTATGTCTTTGTTTTCTCAGCGGTCGCCCTCGGTGCATACGTGTACCACTCCTTACTTGGTGGTCTGCTGAAGCTGAAATATCGATACCGCGTGGCCAGCGTGAAGGCGCTCGGCAAGGATACGTTCGAAGTGCTGTTAGATCCAGCGAGCAGTCGACTCTTGCCATTCGTAGCTGGTCAGTATGCGTATGTGAGCTTTCCTTCGCATCCGATGGGTGGTCAGGCGCACCCGTTTTCGATGGCGGCGGGTCCTCGTCAGCGTCAATTGCGGTTTGTGATTAAGTCGCTGGGGGATTACACCGCGCACATGAAAGAAATTCCGGTGGGAACTACGGCTTGGGTGGCGGGTCCACATGGACGATTTAACTTCCGCCGCGCCCGGAAATATCGTCAGGTGTGGGTAGCCGGTGGCATTGGCGTTACGCCATTTCTCTCGATGGCCCAGGCTTTGCCGAGGCGTAAGTATCACGTAGATTTCTTTTACTGTGTGGTTACTGCAGGTGAGGCGCACTTTGATACCGAGCTGCAGGATATAGCGCGGAGAAATCCGGCGTTTAAGCCGCATTTGTTCTGCCAGGACAAGGAGGGTTTTATTGATGCTAAGATACTAACCAAGACATGCGACGTTGACACGACAGAGTTCTTCATATGTGGACCGCCACCGATGATGCATGCTTTGCAGCGGGGACTCGTCAAGGCAGGCGTACCAGAGTCGCGGATCCATTTTGAGGATTTCTCCTTGCGCTAGCCAGTGTATACTAGAGATATGCTTACAGAATATCTCTACAAATCGAATAAACCTTCCGATCCTAAACGCGCCATACTCATTTTGCCCGAGATTTATGGGCTCAAACCATTCGCCAAGGAGTTGGCAGATCGCTGTGCAACGGAACTCGGCTTTACAGGCTACGGGCTAGATTATTTTTGGGCCCTAACCCATGAGGTCAATGATTTTGACTACCAGGCCGGCATGGCTCGTGGTATTGAACTGATGAACCAGATGTCTGGCGAGCTTTTTATAGCTCTATTGACGAAAGTTGTTGAGCGCGTCAAGCTCGAGCAGCCGGAGCTTGAGCGTCTCGCGGTAGTAGGTTTTTGCTTTGGTGGACGGCTTGCGTATTTATCGGGAATTCACGATACGGTGACTGATATTATCTCGTTTTATGGTGCAGGCAGTACAAAGCCCGGGTTCTATCATGCTGATTCCGCTGTCTCTGCTACAGTGCAGGTTCGCCAGGGAATGCAGGATTTACGCGTGCTTGGGCTCTTCGGATCAGAGGATGATTCAATTCCTGAAGAGGATCGGAAAACTATCGCGGAGCAGCTCCAGGGCGCAGGTATTGCTGTGGAGATGCACGAGTACGCCGCGGGTCATGCGTTCTTTAATGCCGACCGCACTGATCACTATGTTGCCGAGGCAGCCAGCCAGGCTTGGGACGATGTTAAAACTTGGCTGAGCACCTAAGGCGCTTACTACTGGAACTTACAGTCGATCAAGCCGAACGCTGAACACTTATAGGTCTTCTCGAGTGTGGTCACGGCTGATTGTCTGCCGGTAGTATTGACTGCATAGAGCTGATACTTGTACTTACGTCCATCTTCGACTCGGAAGTCGACAAATTTTGTTGCTAGCCCTTCGTACACTTTCTGGCCATCCTTGAGAATGACGTAGTTCTTGATTCCGGCGGTGCTTGCACTGGCTTTCCATTCGAGATTTGCACCCATATCGAATTCAAAGTAGCTCGGATTCCATTGGAGGGATCCTATAATTGGCTCTTTAAAGACCGGTGCGGTTGGTGCGCCACTGGTTGGTGCGGAGCTAGTAGTTGTTGGTGCAGGGCTGGTTTTTGAGCCTGGTGCAGCTGCCGATACGGTTGGGTTAGCTGTCACGTTGGTGGTCGGCTTTACCGTCGTAGTGGTTGGTGGAGTGCTATTGGTGATAGTTGTGGTAGGTGTGCCCGTGGTGGTCTGCGGCAGAATACTCGACGAGACACTGGTGGCAGCGAAGTAGTTACTGGAGCCATAGTTGCAGTAGAATTTCGACTTTCGGCCATCAACACAGTTGTTGATAGGTGGTTCAACAACATACATGTTTGTCTCTGTGAAGAGCCCATCAAGGAGCTTTTCATCTTCAGACGATGTGATGCCAAGCTGTTTCCAAAGCTCGCGATTGCGCGGACTGACCACGCCAGCGGTTTGCATCCTAACGTTACCGCCAGTGTCGAGCGGAATTATGCCGTAGTCACGCAGCGCTCGAATAATAATACGTGCCGTGTTAGCTTTCTGGCCCGTATAGCCTTTCGATTGGATGAAGCTTTCCATCTGCGCATCAGTGATATTGAGTACGAAGCGCATACCTTCAGGTATTGTTTTATCCATGGTGTATATAGGGTCTAAGGTTGTAGAGATAGGTGATGCGCCTCGAGTTGAAATATTCGTAGCACGCGCCCACTCGAATTTGGCTGCGGGCGCAAAGGCTGTGCCACAGGTTTTTCCAATGACCTTCCAGTCATTTGAATTAAGTTGAGCTTGTGTGCACTCCGGACCAAACGATGAGTTGAAGATACCCATGCCGATAGCGTGACGAATCTCACCAGCGGCTACTTCCTGAGGGGTAATGATTCCGGCGTAATAGGATATGCCACCACCACGGTCGCCGCTTGAGCCTTCGTAAGTGAAATAGTTGGCGATATTGCCATTTTGGTCTCGCAAGATCTTGGCGCTTGCTACACACAGACGTTCTGGATAGAGCGGCCCACACTGCCCGCCTGCACCGCTGGCAATATCGCCCAGGAGGTTACCGGTAGACTTCTTGACCTGAGCGAGCGCGATGAGCTGTCCGTTGGAAGGGTTGAGGATGACGACTTCGTTATCGCCGGCTTCGGCCACTGGCCAATTTGGGTCCCACGGGATGCGCATGTCTGGTAAATAACCCTTAGGGTCGCCATAAGGCAAGTCGCCATCGAGGTTTGATGGGTTGCAGCCCGAGTTACCACAGACACGCACCTGAATGGTTTTTCCGTTCGCCTCATCGGCTGTGTAGACGGCGCGTGAGAAAACGGTTTTCAGGTCGCCAAAACCAAAGCCTATGTTGAATTTTCCACGATTACCTAAAGCAGCGGCTGAGCCGTCATTTTGATTGCCGTAGTTAAAAAGTCTCGATACATAGTCGGCGGACTGACTAAACTTGGGCAAGCTACAGGCCGGAACATTCCAGGGTGCATTACCGAATGGTACTTTATATGAGTAGTTAGTCACTCGAGCTCCACACGAAGGACTGGACGCGTTCTGCGGCGTAAGGACGGTCGGTGTGGTCGCAGCGCGGGTGAGCGCAATGATAGCAATACCAAGAATAATAATCGCCAAAGTGGAGATGATGCCTATGGGGCTTTTGAAAAAGCTGGTAATTTTTTCCAAGGGCTGTTGTGGGCTGACTTTTGGCTTGGCTCTTTTCACGGTTTTTTTCCTCTTCGTTGGTGATTGTTTTGGCATTTTGGTTGTCTCCTAGGTTGTTTGTTGGTGCGGCATTGGTACGATAATATCACGCATGATTGGGCGTCGCCGACCGCTTGATTCATCTTGAACGGTTAACAATGATGGGTCAGTGATATGTCGGAAGTTTGGTAGTGTTTCAAAGAAATGCTTGCGATCAACTGTTTTGACACTAATCATTGGTTTTGGCGCAGCAACCCGCACTCGTATGGGCTTCAGAAGATTATCAGCATAGTGGTTGGTTGCTGGAATATGTATAGTGGCCGCGGGTTGCGTTTTCCGAGGGCCGGTTTTCTGCTGAAGCCACACGACCAGCACACTGATATTGAATAATACGATGAGTGGGGCTGCCATGATGGCTTGATTGATGGGGTCGGGAGTTGGTGTAGCGAAAGCCGCAATGACAAAGCTCGCGGCAATAACCCAGCGTTGTTTCCTAAAGAGCTTGCCTGGCTTCATCGGGCGAATCCGATCAATGAACGAAATGATGAGTGGTAGTTGGAAAATGATAGCGAAACTTACGATGTAGGTCATCGTAAAGGTTAGATATTCTTTTGCAGAAATCAGCGGCGTGATATTGAGAGAGTCGAAGCTTTTTAGGAATGTTAGCGCGCTCGGCAAACTTATGAAATAGGCAAAGCTACTACCTAGCAAGGCAAGGACTATAGAAATCATAACCAGCCGAAGCCCACGATGAGCAACCTTCATCTTTCCTGCGGGTTCAATAAATTTCAGAATGTGGTACACCGTGACTGGTAAGGCTATCATGAGGCCGGTGCAAATCGAGAGCGTCATAAGGAAATCTAGCCCACCTGTTGGGCTCGAGTAGTAGAGCTTTTCATCAAGGGGGCGCATCAGCAGTCGGGTAATTGGCCCCTGTAAGACCCAACCAAGTAAGACGCCCACGATGAGAGCTGCCGCTGATGACATCAGTCGCCGCCGGAATTCTTCAAGATGTCCGACAAATGAGTGAGGATTGACTACTGCCTTCCCTGCTTGCTTGCGCCTCACGGTGTGACTCCCATCCACGTTAAGGCCAGCACATCGTCGCTATCAGGCTTATCTGCCCACGCGACATTGGTCCCATCAGTCTCGATGATTTTACCAGCATTGCCAAATTGATCTGGTAGTAGCGCATTAATGGCATCAGGGGCAGTATTTGCGCCGGTGCCTCCCTGATCTATAGGTAGCGGTGTATTGAGGTGAGTAGCGACAACGGTTGGATTATCGGCTGTGCCACCCAGGTCTTCGGCGAGTTTGAGCTTACCTTTGAGGCTATTTGTTGCATCTGGAACGACGTCTTTGAGCGTACCATCGGGGTTATGAGAGACCGATAGAAAATCATTGAGAATCGCACCCCAAGCTCCAGCATCATCACCAGGAACCGGCAGGCGAGCCATTAGGCGTTCCCTCGCAGGGTAGGTGTGCCAGGCTTTGCTTTTGCTGAGTAGTTACCACCCCCGTATGCGTCATTTACGGTAGCTGTGCGAGGATTTTTCTTTGAGCCGTGCAAAACGCTATTCAGAAGGCTTGTAATGCCGACAACGCTGACGAGTACGCCAATCATATACTTCAAAAACTCTCGACGACTCATATCTCGGCGGAGGAGGTCTTGTATTGCTTGCTGATCAAACTGATCGAACGGCATGTGTTTTTGCTTCGTGACTTTCGTTTTTTCTTGATGTGTATGGCAAGTTCACATATGAATCCCAGCCATTAAGCTCATGCTTGCTTCTATTGTACTATTCTGGCATCTGATGTCAAATCTGCAACAGGGCCAATTTAGACGTAATTTATCTGATAGATTACCTTGAGCGTTTGGGTATTTGTTTTGACAACCGGTGAGTCGAGCTTGGAGCGTGTACCGAGACCAGTGAGACGCACACGGTGAACGTTGGAGCCTTGTGGCATAGCAAACTGCGAAGAGTCGATGACGTCGAAATCATGATAAGGGGTACTCATATTCCAAAGATAGGTATTATAGCTAGCGGAGGCCGCAGAATAGCCAACGAGCGATACGTTGACAAGTTGTTCATTGCCAGATGTGTCATAGGCGTAAAGTGCAGCTGCAACTCCGCTAGGAAAGTTCAGGCTTCCATAGTAATAGCTATTTGTGTGGGCGGTGCGTACCAATAGTCGTTGTGTGCTTGGGTCCCAGCAAAGACCAACAGCTAGGTTGTATCCCGACCGATCCCCGGTGTTGTAGTATGTGGTGAAGTTGAAGTTAGAAATATCGCTCCCATTCGAGGTATTGATACTCCACATGGTGTGTTGATTATTGGTGTTTTGCGTCATACTCCAAAGCTTAGTTCCGTCGTGCGCGAGTGCAATATATGAGCGCGTTGTGAGGGTGTGCGGACCGGTTTGGAGGACACCGGAACTATTGTAGGCTGCAATAACACGGGCGGCACCATTGTCACCAATCACCCATAAGAAGCTGTTGCCACTATCCCAGGCAATTCCTCGGACAGCAGTAAATTGGCCATTAACGTTGAATGTAGTGGTCTGCTGATAGGTGCTATTTAAAACATATACGACAGTATTTGCTAAGCTGCCAAAAGCCAAGTTAGCGTTGGCACGAGCAAAATATCGCCAGGTTTGAGGTGTCGACCAGGTCTGCTCGATGGTGCACGAACTGAGGAAGCAGGGTCCGGTTCCATCGGTCGCAGAGTTTACATAGACGGTCGAGACCCATCCGACAGAGTTGATTGTACCGTTACCGGCATTAGTTGGCCAATCGAACACCCATTTTGAGTAGTTCTCATTTGCTTCGAGCGTAGTGATATTAGGAGTTCCTCGCAATGGATCTGGTCCAGCATAGGCACTCTTTGTCGCGTAGCCGATGAGTTTACCAGGCATAGTCCATTCGTTCGCGGGGTCTGGTGTTAGCGAAGAATCGGTTAGTGCTATCG
The DNA here is from genome assembly GCA_964432055.1 of uncultured Candidatus Saccharibacteria bacterium. Classification (GTDB taxonomy): domain Bacteria; phylum Patescibacteriota; class Saccharimonadia; order CAILAD01. The sequence continues at coordinate 2,037 of CAYSMD010000023.1, read as the reverse complement.
CTTGCGTTGCGCTGTGTGGGGTGTAGTCTGTGTCGGACGAGCCTATTCCGGAAAGCCCTGTTTTATATTGTTGTCGTTGTTGCCATTTTGCTTGTCGAATGACTTGGTTGGCAGCGAAATTCTTACTGTGTACTTCATCAATAATTCTGTCTGTGATGCTATCACGCAGCTGGAGTGTGATGTTGGCAGTGTAGAAGTCAGGACGGTGGTTTTTCATTATATATAATCCATTTGATAGGTAATGCGCATCGTTTGGGCGTTGGTTTTATTGAGAGGTGCGGGGAGCAAAGCTCGGGACCCCATGCCGTCAAGTAGCAACCTCTTTACGCTGCTTGTCGTAGATTTTCTGTCGGGCATAATTACTTGATACGGACCAATTAGGTCGAAATCGAACTCATTTGATGTACTGGTGCCTTGTAATGAAGTGAGCCAATCGGAGCTGGCAGTGGATATCGAATAGGCGAGGAGAGAAGCAGGTACCATCGTCTCTTCACCGGCAGTAGTGAACGCTCGAAGTGAAGAAGTTGCGTGAGGGCTGTCAGTAGACGAACCACCACCAGCCCGGAAGTTGCTGCTCGAGTAGTGGTAGGCCCAGGTAGCAACATAGATGAGTTGTTTAGACGGCTCATATGCGAGCCCATAGGCAAACTCACCTGATGCAAAACCGGGTGCGCCAGACCATTCGTGTGGAGGGAGGGTGACCGGTGCGTTGGATACGTCACTGCCATTTGTTGATATTTTGTAGAGGGTAAATGAATTACTCGCCACTGCGGCAATTGACCACAAGTGACTACCGTCATAGGTGAGCCCTCTATATGATCGATTGGTAATTGTGGTAGGCCCGTCAATAAGGTTACCGGAGGTGTTATAACTTGCAATAATTGGCGCATTCGACGCATTTGTACCAAGTACCCATAGTTTGTTATTGCTTGCATCCCAGGCAATGCCAGTGAGAGTTGTACTTGCTTTAAACTGAGTTCCCACTGTAAAGTTTGAGACTTCTGCAAAATTACTATCTCCAACTACGATTGTAGGGGTGCCACTTAAGGCTAGAAAGTACTGTGAGTCGCTCGAGCGTGCAAGGCGGACATAAAAATTACTTACAGGCTTAGAGTCTTGTACGGTGCAGCTACTATAAAATCGACCGGGGAAACTCACCGTCCCTCTGTAAGTACTAGCTGCGTTCATCCAACCGATTGAACCAATGGCGCCATTACCGGCATTTGTTTGCCAATCAAAAACCCATTTTGTGTAGGTGGGTGTTGCTTCGCTGAGGGCTGCGTTTGGGCTACCCAGCAGATTGCATGTGCCAGAATATGTGTATTTACCGGCATAACCAGCTAGCTTGCCGTGCATATGCCATTCTGCAGACTGATTTGGAGCATCGGTGAGACTTGTGAGTACGATGTGGTTATGTGTATTTGGCATAGCATTATCGATATCGGCATTGGCATTGAGGGCAGAGATACCATTCTTAAAGAAATTCGCGCGCTGAATATGCTTGAGGTGACGAACGCCTGCCATGGAAATAAAGTTTGACGACTCAATTAAATCTTCAATTTTTCCGGTCGTTGCATTGCGTAGCTCGACCTTGAGGTTGCCCTGAATGCCTTCGATAAGCCGTGTGGTGTTGAGTGTTTCGCCGATCATCTATATATAAATTATGAGCAATCAAGTTCATTGCTTAATGTACACATTGGTATTATCCTTATGTTATTTTAGCTGAGGCACAAGAAGATATCTAGTTTTAAGGCGATGTTGCCGTATCGGTAGGCGGGGGTGAATATTGGAACTCATCATCAATGCCAATATTGAGTGGTCCTTGCGTGATTGAGGTAACGAGGTTGTCTGTTATGAAATCTTGATAGCTATAATCATCGTTGATGCTAATTACAGGGGCATTAGGTGCAGCGCCTTCTATTACTGCATCGGTAGCCTCGATTGTATAGGTATATGAATCAGTAAGGCTGATGATGATATTCAGGAATTCCGGAGGGCTGAGTGTGTCTACGGGGCTAGAAACATACGCGTAGTCAT
>CAYSMD010000022.1:10364-12234 GCA_964432055.1 uncultured Candidatus Saccharibacteria bacterium | reverse complement strand
CTTCGTATCGACCAACGAGCAGAAAAGACCTTATCGCCGAACAGAAGGGCGATGAGTATCTAGGTGCCTTCGCATCTCAGCTCGGAACCGCCCAGACGTTTTATCGAGGTAACGATAAAGAAACAATTGGCTACTTCTACAATACAAACGTGAGTATCCTCTCCGGCCTGGATGCTCAGCTGGCTGCGAAAAATCTGGAGCGCAAAGTGACTGAAGTGGTGAGTCGATATCCTCTCAAGTAATTACCAGCACAAAAAAGGCCCCGGAATGGGGCCTTTTTTGATGAAGATACGAGCCTACGCGACCGGCTTGACCTTGATCTTCTTCACCTTGTCTTCTTGAACGACCTTCGGCACTACAACGGTGAGTACACCGTCCTTGAGTGTGGCCTGAGCCTTCTCGGCAATAGTCGAGGTAGGCAGAATGATTGAGCGCGAGAATGATCCCCAGAAGCACTCCTGAACGTAGTAATGCTCCTTCTCAACAATGCTTTCTTCCTTGCGGTCACCACGAATGGTCATGACGTCTTCAGAAATCGCAATGTCGATATCCTCCGAGCGAACACCGGCAATTGGTGCCTTCACCACTACGCTGTCTTTGGTTTGATATACGTCAACGGCTAGCTGACCTTCGAATTCTTCTTCCCCCATCCACTCATCAGAAGTGCTTGAGGTGTCATCGAGGAATTCGTCTTGCAAAATCTCTTCGTCTGGATTGTGCTTACGAGCCATAGTTAAACTCCTTATCCTTTACTCCACCTGATCTTGCCCGTATTATACTGGCAACTTACAGGAGAACGCAAGTTTGTTAAAACTTTTTTCCAGGTTACTTGTTCCAGCCCGTTGTATTTATTGCAACGAAGAGGGCATGCCAGTGTGTCGCAGCTGTGAGCTGGACGAGCTCAAGACCCGTCAGCAGAGCTGTTATCTATGTAATGCCATGACAGGAGATGGCCGCGTCTGTGGCACCTGCCAGTGGAAGACGCGGGTTCGTCGGACAAATGTCGTTTGGAGGCTCGATGACCAGTCAGAAAAGCTCCTCTACTCACTCAAATATGATGGCAGTGAAGATACTGCTCGATTTATAGCAGAGCGTATGACCCGCCTGGAACTTCCCTTCTACGACATCATTACTTTTGTACCAGATACGTCAGCTCGTCGCCGTGAGCGCGGCTATGTTGCGCCCCAGCTGATCGCACGCGAGTTGTCGAGGATTGCCCGCAAGCCCTACGTCGAGCTGCTCTCGAGGGATATTCATACACCGCAAGTTGGCGCTGGCCGAGATGCACGCTGGCGTCAGGTGAAGGATAACTTCACCCCTCGACTGCCAAACTATATGGAGGGACGCCGGGTGCTATTGGTTGACGATGCGATTACGACGGGTGCCACGGTCACCGAATGTGCGCGAGTATTAAAGCTCGCCGGAAGTGGTCCGGTTTACGTCGCTGCGGCTGTAAAGAAATAGCACACAATCTATATGGTGCGTGGCATAATGGGTTTATGAAGAAACTCGCCACGCTTTCTCAAAAACTCCCCTTCTCACGCCGACCGCGCCGCTTGATGCTGGTTGTCTTCTTTAACGGCGCAGTCATCATGACGATCGAATTGGTGGGCAGTAGGATTGTAGCCCCATTCTTCGGCAGCTCCCTGTATGTGTGGACGGCAATTATCGGAACGATTATGGCCGCCCTATCAGTGGGCTACTGGTATGGTGGCAAGCTTGCCGATAAGTCGCCTCGCGAAGATGTGCTGGCAAAAATCCTGACAATTGGTGCTGCTGTGTTGCTGATAACCAGGCTTTTCCAAGATTTTGTGCTAAGCATACTGCAAGTACTTCAGCCGGGCGAGCTGATCGGGTCATTTTTAGCAGG
>CAYSMD010000022.1:0-10264 GCA_964432055.1 uncultured Candidatus Saccharibacteria bacterium | reverse complement strand
TGTACGTCGATGCATACTCTTCCCTCTCGCCACCCTTCCAGCTTGGCACGACTGAGGCCATAGAGCGCATGAAGAAGAGTCTTTCAGACGAGGGATTGCTTGTGATGAACCTGATATCTCGAACCGATACGAATGAAACGTTTTTGGGTGCGCAGATGGCTACCGTACGAAATCACTTCCCCTACACGCAAGCTTGGTCGTATAGCGAGAGCGTGGGCTCAAGTGAAAGACAGAATGTTTTATTGATCGCCGGCAGCCGTCCCCTCCCAGACCTAGATCTACCAATGCTCGGTGAAGAAATACGGCTCACACTTGATGAGACGCCATTGCTTACGGATGACTTCGCTCCTGTAGAAAGGCTTATGCAGCGCTAGTAAAATAACCACCCCCTAGTGTGGAAGTGGTGGGAGCTCTCGATTGCCAGAGAGCAGCTCTTTGAGGACGCGCGGGTAGATCTCTCGCTCGAGAACCTTGATGCGCTCTTGCAGTGAATCCTCGGTGTCGTCGGCTTCGACGCGAATCGCTGCCTGCTCGAGGATTGGGCCATGGTCCACCTGCTCTGTAGCGAGATGCAGTGTGAAACCACTTACCTTCACTCCGTATGCGAGTGCGTCGCGAACGCCGTGAGCGCCGGGGAAAGCGGGTAGCAGTGCGGGATGTGTGTTGAGCACTTGCCCACCCATGACGTCGAAGAAAGGCTGCGTGAAGACGGTCATGAAGCCAGCCATCGCAACGAGATCAATTCCCGCGTAGTAGAGCTTGCTTGCGAAGTCGGCCGAGAATTCATCTCGCCGGAAGCTTGTCTGTTTTTCCGGTGATGTGCCTGGGGTCCAGCCATAGTCACGTCGGTCGATGATCAACGTTTCGGTGCCACGTTTCTGGGCGAGATCGATCCCTCGACAGGGGCGATCTGCAGCTACGACGCGGATAGGGACGCCGCTTGTGAACATTGCATCCATGATCGTGCCGGAGCCTGAGACAAGTACGGCGAGCTGGTGATTGGTATTCATGTATTCCTCCAGGTCCTTGTCGTGAAGTATGTTTCACGACACAGAGCTGGCGGAGAGGGTGGGATTCGAACCCACGGTACCCGTGAAGGCACACTTGTTTTCGAGACAAGCCAGTTCAACCACTCCTGCACCTCTCCATCTCGCATATTTAGTTGTTGGTGCGCCCGAGAGGATTCGAACCTCTGGCCTTTGGTACCGGAAACCAACGCTCTATCCAGCTGAGCTACGGGCGCATGTGGCGTCGGTGGTTTCAGTGCATCGCCAAAGCCTATTCAGACTTTCGGTATTATACCTGAAAATCGACTAATTACCAGATGGGCGAATGATCGTGAGCAGGGCCCAGAGAATAAAGCCACTGCCGAGACCAATGAGTAGGCCGGCACCCGGATTGTCGAAGGCTAGTCCAAAGCCAAGGCCAATCAGGAGACCACCAGGGATAAATAAGGCGCCGACATCGTTTGGCTTATCGTGTTTCGATTCTGTCATGCTGCATTCCTCCAGCAATAATTATACGCCCCAGCACTTACCTTGCCGAGAAAAAAGAAAAACCAGCCGAGGACGTCTCCTTGGCTGGTGCTGCCACCGCGTGTTGTGCGCTTGCGTCAAAGCCCGCTTCTAGGGCTTCGAATGGCGTCGTTGTGCCGGTCTGTGTGATGTGTCTTCCATCTGGTTTTGTGCTTCTTACGGCGTCCGGCCTTACCGAGTGTCAACTTGTACTTTCGGGGCCTCCGTCTGTGTGAAAGACGTGCTGCCCGAGCGTGCCACAAACTGTCTACGCCCCGCGTGCACGAGACTCGGCCTGATTTTAAGGCACGCACCATCTTGTCGGTCGCGGTCTTGTTGAGACCTCTCCGGCGCAATGGTCCACTTACCTCGTCGACTGAAGGTGTGGTGGTGCAGGGGGTGGGATTCGAACCCACAACCTCTTCTAGATTGCTCCAGAAGCGCTCTGCCTATGAGCTTCCCCCGCGACCGCAAAGAGCCATGTTGGTGTTGGCGACACCGACTCTCTGAGGCTTGTCGAACTGGAAGGATTTGAACCCCCGGCCTCTCCGATTAACAGCGGAGCGCTCTACCTGGCTGAGCTACAGTCCGTGGTGATTAAGGCTCACGCATGGCCTTTGCTGGCAGGGAAGGATTCGAACCTCCGGCTTCCCTCTTAGTAGGAGGGTACTCTGGCCACTGAGTTACCTGCCAAGAAATGAGAAAGGTGCTGATTGCAATCGCCGATTATCTGGCGAGTGAGAAAGAACAGCTTTCCGTCTCGCAAGATAAAAAAGTAATGGTGCGCTCGACAGGATTCGAACCTGTGGCCTCTGGTACCGCAAACCAACGCTCTATCCAACTGAGCTACGAGCGCACACCAACGATAGGTACATAAAAGCAGGGGTAATTTTATCTGATTTTGCTAGATTCGTAAAGAGCTAGAACTTGAGCCGACGGAAAAAAGATTCGCCGACGTAGCCTTGTGGCTCGCTCTCTGGCAATACCGATGCCAGAATCTCGACAACATCTTCGGCCTCATCTGCGCCGGCGTGGATGGTGGCTAGCTGTCCGAACCGCTGATTTGGGATGAGCTCGAAGGTTGCGACATTCGCATTCTCAATGATAAAAAATGATTTGTAGTCCCGGTAGGCATGCGACTTGCCATCGATCGAAAAGCTGTACGTCTCGAGCTGATAGGTGTGGTCGCCAATACCACGATTCGCGTAGATGGTGAGCGCCCATGGCACAAGCACACCAAGCGGGATCAGAACCCAGACTCGTGTGAGGATGGCCGCTAAAATGATGGCAAACCCGATAATGCCAAGGACAACGTACCAAGTCGTGTTATGGTGGTCCGGCTTATTGTCGGCCACCGACCACTGAAGTAAGACTTCATTTTCTTGCGGAGCCTCTGCGCTGGTGGCGTCCTGTTCTTCCGCGGAAGGTTGCACGGCATTCTCTTGCGGTGGTGTTTGTGAATCTGGCTGCATAATTCTTGTAGTCATTATCACGCAAAACCGTCAAAAGGGCAAAGTGGCTACGCTATGCAGTAGAAGATTTCTTCTTGGGCTTTTTCTTGGTGGCGTCTTTATTTTTATCGAGCTTATCAAGACCGAGGATCTTGACGCCAAAGTAGACAACTGCAGCAATGACCGCGAAGTCCAGGAGATTTGCTAGGAAGTTCCCGTAGGCGATAGTTGCTCCACCTAGCTTGAATGTAGCAGCCTTGAGTCCCTGGGTAGAGCCAAGGGCGAGGCCGAGGATTGGGTTGATTACATCAGTAACGAGCGATGAGACAAGTTTGGCGACGGCTGCTCCGAGGATGAAACCGACGGCAAGTCCGACTACACCCTGTTCTCTGATAAAGTCCATAAAGCCAAAGATATGTTTTTTCATTGTTCCCCTTATCTATCTAGATAGGTCGTAGTCTTGTTGTGTTAAGACTGAATAATTGCTGGCGGAGAGGGTGGGATTCGAACCCACGAGACGGTTTCCCGCCTGCTGGTTTTCAAGACCAGTTCCTTCAACCACTCGGACACCTCTCCGTATCCTGTAAGAACGGAGATGATTATACCCTATTTTCTCTCAATTCTCGAGCGTATTTTGGCTTCGTGCTCTAAGAGCCACAGTTTGCGGTCAATCCCTGCTGCATAGCCACCTAGCCGGCCGTGGCTGCCGACTACTCGATGGCACGGGATAATGATCAGGATCGGGTTGGCGCCACAGGCGTTTGCAACGGCTCGCCAGGCCTCCGGGCGCCCTACTCGCTTAGCTACCTCGGCATAGCTGGCAGTTTCCCCAAAAGGTATTTTTTGCATCTCATCCCAGACTTGCTTCTGGAAGAGTGTTCCGTGTGGATCTAGATTTAGGTCAAAGTTAACTCGCTGACCATTAAAATACTCTCTCAGTTGCCGTTCAGCTGCTTCATTTTGTACTTCGGTTGTTTCGTGAAATGAAACCGAATTTACTCCATCGACTGAGTCTTTGATGGAGATATGCCCAAGCTCTGTGTTCACGATACAAGCTCTGTGATGAGGCGGTCTTTGTCATCGGTGATGTTTGGCTCAAATGGGAGATCTTGCAGGAGGGCTGGTATAGGTGGGTCGGGCAGGTGGCTGATATCGAAGTATCGAATTGGCTTCTTGAGCTGCTTGGCATACCTAATCTCGCTGATAATGCCATCACTAATGTCTCCATAGACCCAGAGCTCGTCAGCGATACGGACCAAGTTGTTATTCCCCTGTCGGACGAGATTGCGATCGACGAGTTCATAAAGGTAGTAGCCGAAGTTCGTAAAAGGATTAATCGGCGTAACTCCTTCTTCAAAAGCGTGTTTACAGATGAGCATGCGTTGATGAAAATTTTTGGCCGACTGCGCCGTGAAGACAATACGAGTTGTCTCTCGAAGCGAGTCGGCGACGTGTGTGCGAGCATGAGCCATGATCAGCCGATTTCCATTGGAGTCCAAGGAAGTCTGTTCATCATGGCGGAGAGGGAGGGATTCGAACCCTCGCGGCAAGTTACCCCGCCCTACCGGTTTAGCAAACCAGCCCCTTCAGCCACTTGGGTACCTCTCCGTAGCTGTTGGTCAACAGAGATAGATTATACGATAAATGCAGAAAAATCGCTATGTACGGTCTATACCTGCTCGATGTATTAACGTACAAAATACATACAAAAAATGTAAATAGCTTATGCTTGTATGTTTCACGTGCCGACGACTACTGCAGCTGTTGCTGGAGCTTTGCGAGGGCTGCATCGTAGGGGAAGGCTTGAGCTGCTTCGTTTGCTAGACGGGCCGCCTCACTCCCCTCCCCTGCGCGAAGACGTAGTGCGACCAGTGTCTGCCAGTCCCCAGCTGTCTTCGCGGACTGTGCGCGGAGTGTCTTCTCGGCTGGTAGCGGGATATCAAGCGCAATAAGCTCATAGGCTTCCAGCCGGGTGACCGTTCCGTCCTTGAGGGCGTCACAGGCTGGCTGTAAATACCCGGCACTCTCCCCTGCCTTGGCGATGAGCTCACACCCCTCCCCGACCCTGTCTTGGCTCAGCAGCGTTTTTATATAGAGTTTTTCTGAGTCGGCATTGGTCTTTTGGTAGAGTTTGGCCGAGGCTGATAGATCGCCCGCTCGGTAGTACGCGCCCATGGCTGCCTGATCAAGCTGGCGTGATCCCCCGGCGTATGTGGTGGCGGCGAGCTTAGGCTGGGAGATGCTCATGTAATAGTCACCGAGAGCACGCTGTACTGCATCGGCGCGAAAAGTGGCTGCCGATATTGCGCGCAGCGTTTTTTCTTTGGTTTCGGGCGCTGAGTTGACAGTATTGTCGACTGCTGATTGAGCGGCTGCGTCTCTCCCCGCCCATAAACTCACGCATAAGAAAAGCACCACGATAGCGGCAATAACCCCGCGGCGCGATGCTTTGGCTTGTTTACTTCGTGATGTTCTTGATGGCAGCTTGAATGTTGTCATACGCTTGTTTGGCTGCTACTAGTCTAGCACGCTCAGCGGATACGACGTCTTCAGGCGCGTGGGCAACAAAATTCTCGTTCGCGAGTTTCGCTTCAATAGTTGCGATGTGCTGCTTCTTGGCATCGAGCTCTTTTTGTAACTTCGCCTTGTGAGCTGCGGATGCATCTTGTTCTTTTGAAGCTAAAATCTCGGCAATTTGCACGTCAAACCGCTTGGCAAGTTCGGCATCAGTTCGTATAATTGTATTCGGCCAGTGTTCGGTAATAAGGTTTGAGCTGGTCCACGGGAGCTCCTGCCAGATCGCTTCGGTGACGTATGGAGCAAACGGGTGGGCGAGCTTCAAGACCGCTTCTAGAACATAGGTCAGCACCTCAGGGTTGAGCGATTGCTTGGCGTATTCAATGTAGCAGTCTGCAAACTCACTCCAGAGTAGGCGATAGACGGTTTCGCCCGCTTCGGAAAAGCGGTAGTTATCGAGGTTTTTCGTAGTGTCCTTGATGGCAATGTTAGTCTTTTCAATAATCCATTGGTCGGCAGGGGAGAGCAGCTTAGGGCTTTCTGGCTGGTAATCCTCTTCTAGGCGACTGGTGACAAACCGTGCAACATTCCAAAGTTTGTTACAGAAATTACGGTAACCTTTGATCTTTTCTTCAGAGAGTTTGCCGTCGTTTCCAGGAGTAATGCCTATCGACAGGGCAAGGCGCAGCGCGTCGGTGCCATATTGGGCTGTGATCTCGAGAGGATCAGTGTAGTTGCCCTTGGATTTTGAGAGCTTCTGACCTTTGTCGTCTGTAACCATACCCCATAGGTACACGTTTTCGAACGGGACTTTGCCAGTCTTATAGATCGAGAACATCGCCATACGAGTGACCCATTTGTGCAGGATGTCACGGGCAGTTGCCATCACAGTAGTAGGGTAGTGCTCCTCCCAATTGTCGCCAAGGCTCGTCATGAGTGTGGCGTACGGCCACTGCCCAGATGAAAACCAGGTGTCAAAGGTATCGGTTTCGGCACGATAGTTGCCCTCACCGTAGTACGCTATGGCTTCGGCTTCGGTTTTGGCGATGATGTATGGCTGTTTGTCGGCATTGTGGCTGGTCTTGTAGTACACGGGAATGCGGATGCCCCACCAAATTTGCCGAGAAATACACCAATCATGTTCGTTGTTAAGCCATTCAAGGGCGATTTTCTTGAAACGCTTAGGATACAGCTTAATTTCTTCTTTCTCGATTGCTTCGACGACAGGACGATTCAGCTCGGCCATACGCATAAACCATTGCTCGGTGATGAGAGGCTCAATGACGGCACCCGAACGGTCCTGAATGGCTACAGAGTGAGTGATTTTTTCGCGACGGACGAGCTTGCCGGCAGCATCGAGGTCCGCGACAACAGCTTTACGGGCGGCATCTACCGTAAGGCCAGCGTATTTTTCGGGCACGTTGATCATCTTTCCCTCGAAGTCGACAACTGTCAGCTGAGGGAGATTGTGACGCAAGCCTATCTCGTAGTCGTTTTTGTCGTGTCCAGGTGTGACCTTGAGCGCTCCTGTGCCGAACCCAAGATCGACATGCGCATCAGCAATGATAGGGATCGGGCGATCTACTAGTGGGATCATGGCGATTTGTTCTGAGAGATCAGCGAAACGAGTATCTTCTGGGTTTATGGCGACTGCTGCATCGGCAAAAATGGTTTCAGGACGAGTCGTGGCTATCTGGACAGTTCCGTAATCAAGAGTGTATATCTCATCTTCTCGTTCCACGTGCTTGAGCTCAATATCTGCGTAGGCGGATTGCGTTGACGGATCCCAGTTTACGATGCGGTTACCGCGGTAGATATGCCCGTCGTCATGAAGCTGCTTGAAGGTGTCGAGCACGATATCTACGATGTCGCTATCGAGGGTATATTTGAGCTTATCCCAGTCGGCCGAGAAGCCCATCGACTGCATCTGGGAGATCATTGTGCCTTTGTGATTCTCTACAAAATCCCATACCTCGCTATAGAATTTTTCTTGGCCGAGATCATGTCGAGCTTTACCTCGCTTAGCGAGCTCCTTTTCGTAGACGAACTGTGTTTCGATGCCGGCGTGATCGGTGCCTGGTTGCCAGAGGGTGGGGCGGCCTTGCATACGGGCATAGCGCGTCATGATGTCTTCGACGACGTACATGAGGTGTCCAGCGTGCAAGCTGCCATTGGCATTCGGTGGCGGCATGATGATAGTGAATGGCTTTGCATCGGAAGCAGGGGAGTTGCTGCCTAGTGCGTAGCTGCCTGATTTATCCCAAAGCTGGCGGATTTGTGGCTCATATTTTGATGGCTCGTAAGCTTTTTCCATGCTTTACAGCCTACCAATTATCTGGTGTGGATGCTAGTTATGCTATCATTTCTACAAAAGGAGCTCACTCGTGAATCCAGGTCAGCCGACGACAGGCAAAAAACTTTTGTATAGTATCCCGCCAGTCCTTGCGATTCTTATGTGTTTGTTCTTTGGGTTTTTAACAGTCATCGCTTTATTCTTGTTTGGCCCCTTCAATCAAGGCTTCCTTGCTCCAGTAGCTACCGCATCGGAGCTCACATCGCTACTCTGGCTACTAGGAATAATTCCGCTCGCAGCTATCGTTGTCGCAATTATCTTTAACTTCAAGGTTATTAGAATGGTATACGGGAAGACCGGACCGTCGGCGCGTTTCTGGAAGATAAACTCCGTCATTGTGACAATTGCCGTTGGACTTCTGCTACTCTCGACATTCGCGGGACTGTTCTTGATTGTGAGCGCTGATTACTCAGTGTCTGGTGCGATCAGCTCTGTTGGCGGTGGGCTCGTCCAGACCGCCGTGATGTTAGCAATTATGCTCTTCCCGTACTGGCTGAGGAAAAAGCTTGGATTCTCAGCGGGAGCTGCATCCTCGATGCAACAGACTCCAGTAGCACCCCCACCAGCAGGCCTGGCTGCTGCGCCTACAGAACTTCCAGGCTCGAATCTGCCGTCAGTGTCAGGTCCTGCGACTGCTGCAACTCCAGATCCCGCTGCGCCATCCGATACGCCAAAGCCCCAATCATAGCGGCATTGTCCGTACAGAAGACGGGCTCGACAACTCGTGCTTCTGGAATTTTGTCGAGAATTGCTTCGCGCAGTCGCTTGTTCGCACTTACGCCACCACCAATCACGACGCTGCTCGGCGAGTAGCGCTCGTACGCACGTACAAGGCCCCTGACAAGCGTTTCAACTACGGTCGCCTCAAAGCTCGCGGCAATGTCCGAAACCGCTTGTGGTGGCAGCTGATAGCTTTTGCGGAGGTCTGTGAGGCCGGGTCGATCCCCAATTAGCTCCTGGACTTGTCGGAGGACGGCAGTTTTTAGCCCTGAGAAGCTGAATTCGAGCGAATTAGGTCCGAGTTTCGCGATAGGAAATTTGTAAGCTTGATCATTTCCCCCTTGGGCGGCTTTCGAGATGTTTGGGCCACCAGGGTAGGGCAGGCCAAGGAGCTTGGCGACTTTGTCGAAGGCTTCACCGGCAGCATCGTCTCTGGTCTGTCCGAGGAGTTGAAAGCTGAGATCTTCTTCAAAAAGCATGAGTCGCGAGTCGCCACCGCTTACGATGAGCGCTAGCATCGGGAAGGTTGGCTGAGCATCTTCCGTCAGAAAGCTCGCGAAGGCATGGGCCAAGATATGATTCACGCCAATGAGCGGCTTACGTTTTTCGACGGCAAGAACTTCTGCAGTGAGAACGCCGATAAGCAGCGAGCCGATGAGCCCGGGTCCACGTGTAACTGCAATGGCGTCGATGTCATCCCAGCTACAGCTAGCCGCCTCAAGAGCCTCTTCGATGACAGGAATCACAACCTCAATGTGTGATCTGGCTGCTACTTCTGGCACGACGCCACCAAACTTAGCATGTAGGTCGGCTTGGCTGGCGATGACGTTGGCGAGCACATCGCGACCATCACGAATGATCGCGCAAGCGGTCTCATCGCAACTTGATTCAATAGCGAGAATGGTTCGGATATTCTTGTCAGTAGCCATAATCTATGGAATAATACAGGTCATCATGCAATTTCGCAACGCAACAACCTGGTATTTTTTCGGCACTCGACGGACTGAGCGGCCAGGTTTGCGCTAAGGAAAAGGCACTAAACTCGCAGAATTGACCGCTCAGGCGGTCATTTTTTTGTATCTATGCACAATTTTCACCTGAGCGCACCTTATAACAAAACGAAAAGAGGGGTACTAATATGGGCTGGTCTTTCTATATGGGGTCAAAGTATGAAGACAGGGCAATTTCTACAGAATTGCATAGTCTCTACCAGATGGGGTCACTCACCGACGTGATTGAATCTGTCTCTGAGTGCCTGCAAGACGAGGTTGAGGATCGACTGCGTCAAAGAGTAGTGGAGTATGCTCGGGCTTTCGCAGAACTTGGGATTACGAATGATCATGTTGAGCTCCACTTCATTGACGAAACTCATATGGCGGGATTTCTTGTCCCTCAATACCTCCACGGAGAAGTTAAAATCCTGTGCGTTACAGGGCGACTTCTGGTAGCTACGCAGGCGCGTGGCACTGCCGTGCAGACAGACATTGAGAAGGCGCAAGTGCTGTCTATCCCTACAAAACATAAAGGTTTACCGACGAGGACACTCATTACTACGCAGTCTAGTCGGGCGTACTTTTATGTCATTGGGAGTAGCCGGACCAGGCATATTGATTTCTAGGCATGTTCCCGCACTTACTTTCAGATAGAGTAGGTGCGGGTTTTCATTTTCTGTTCGGATTTGTTACCATAAAACTAATGCTAATCAATAA
>CAYSMD010000021.1:0-12830 GCA_964432055.1 uncultured Candidatus Saccharibacteria bacterium | reverse complement strand
ATGTTTGACAAGTCTTTATTTTGTGGTCTGAATGTGCTATAATGGTTGTCATGAGAGGGTGAGAAAAGTATCGCAAAGCTCTCTATTTTTATCTGGCAAAATAGTACATAAGCAGGCATAATACTAGGATATGGCAACACGAGCGAAGAAGCGTCCTGCACGGCGACAAAGCCGAGCAAACACTCGCAAGAAAACTGAAGAAACTGAGAAGAAGCCGCTGCTCTCGAAGGCGGCAAAGCAAGATATCGCAGCAATTTTACTGATCGGTCTTGGCGTACTTTTGATAGTTGCGTTCTTTGGCGGTGCTGGGTCGCTCGGGACTTCATTCATGGAGGGCATGAAGACGCTGATTGGTCAGGCGACGTATCTCGTTCCAGCAGCGTTTTTTGGTCTCGCGATACTGCTTTTCCAGTCGAAGCGCTTTGAGCTCCGCGGACAAAACTACTTTGGTCTCATCGCGTTCTTCATTGTGCTGGCTGGCATTCTGCAGTTTGCCATGGCGGGCGAGGGGACCGAGCTGACGATGCTCTCGAGCCAGGGTGGTTTCGTAGGCTACGGCATCTGGCTGATGATTCACCCGTTGCTGACCACGCCGCTAGCGATCTTTTTACTCATTTTGCTCGAGCTGGTCGTGATCGTGATTGCGACTGGTGTGCGCTTGGCGGATCTCATGCATAAGTTCTTCGGACGCAAGAAGCCGGAAGATGCCGAGCTCGAGATCAAGCAGCCAGGCTTTACGGTATCAACGAAGCTGCCATTTAAGGGCGTGATTGGTGGTGATGAAGGGGCTAAGCCAAAGTCAGCACCAAAGGCTGCGATGACCGCAACGCTCGATAAGGACTGGAAGTACCCACCACTCGACCTCTTGGCAGGCACCTCCACCCAGGCTGATGCTGGTAACGAGAAGGAAAAGGCGCAGATTATTCAGGACACGCTCAAGGATTTTGGCATCGATGTAAAAATGGTTGGAGTCAATGTGGGGCCGACGGTTGCTCAATATACATTAAAGCCACAGAGTGTCGTGAAGCTTAAAAAAATCGATTCACTCGATCGTAACCTCGCGCTCGCCCTGAAGGCTGAGCAAATTCGTATCGAAGCACCAATTGCCGGTACGGATTTGGTGGGTATTGAAGTGCCAAACGAAAAGGCTGCCCAGGTTCGATTGCGGGATATTATGGAGTCCAAAGACTTTTCTAAGCAGCCGAGCAAACTACAATTTGTCCTTGGTCGTGATGTGTCGGGAGAAATCCTCTCGGCTGATCTCGAGAAGATGCCCCACGTCTTGGTGGCTGGCGCAACTGGCTCAGGTAAGTCGGTGATGATAAATACGCTCATTACCTCGTTGCTCTATCGCAATTCGCCATCTGAGCTCAAGCTCATCATGGTTGACCCAAAGCGCGTGGAGCTCACGCCATATAATGATATTCCGCACCTCCTGACGCCGATTATTACGGAGAGTGAGCCAGCCATCTCAGCCCTGAAGTGGTCGGTTGCGGAGATGGAGCGCCGCTATAAGCTGCTCGCCGATCACGGTAAACGCAATATTGGCGAGTACAACACCCAGAAGGGCGTCGACGGCATGCCGTATATCGTGATTATTCTCGATGAGTTTGCCGATCTCATGGTTGTGGCCGGCAAAGATGTGGAAGCCTTGATTGTTCGACTGGCTCAGATGGCGCGCGCCGTGGGTATCCACCTGGTACTAGCTACGCAGCGCCCGAGCGTGAACGTTGTGACCGGACTCATTAAGGCGAACGTTCCAGCGCGTATCGCGCTCACGACGGCCAGTCAGATTGATAGTCGCACGATTATCGAACAGTCTGGTGCTGAGAAGCTACTCGGTAAAGGTGACATGCTCTACGTTGCGCCAGACAACTCGAAGCCAATCCGCTCGCAGGGTGTTTGGTTGAGCGGTAACGAAACCAATGCTGTGGTGAAATTCCTCAAGGATGCTCGCGCGCCGCAATACAATGACGAAGTCTTGGCGCAGGCCGTGAAGATAGGTCCGCGCGGCGTCATGTCGCACGGTGATGGCGGTGCCGGCGAGGATGATCAGTACGATGAAGTCGTGGCGTTCGTTGTCCAGACAGGGAAGGCATCGGCTAGCTTGCTCCAGCGACGTTTCCGCATGGGCTACGCTCGCGCGGCTCGTGTGATGGATATGCTCGAGGAGAATGGTGTGATTGGCCCAGCTGATGGCGCCAAACCGCGCCAGGTATTGCTTTCATCACTAGAGGCTGCACCAGCCGATAGTGATGGTTCGGGACAAATTTCAGGGGGAACTGTGAGCGACGATGAATGAAAGCCGTAGCCCTCAGCCGAAGCGCAAGTCGCAAACTCTAGGGTCAATCCTCAAGCGCCGACGTGAGAGTTTGGATATTTCGATCTCCGAAGCCGAGCAGGCGACACGAATTCGGGCTCATTACTTGGAGGCACTCGAAGCTGGCGAATATGATCAGCTGAAGGATGATGTCTACACCAAGGGCTACGTTAAAAACTATGCCGATTATCTTGGGCTCGAAGCCAAGCCTATCTTAAAACTCTATGCGGATGAGCGATCTGGTGTGCGTGAAATGAAGCGGCAGAGTCGGCGTCCAAATGATTCGGTAGCACTCGGCGTGAAGCCAATTAAATCAGCGCGTATGGTAGTGACCCCGAAGACCGCAGTGTTTGCTATTGTCGCTGGGATTGTCGCCCTCGTGGTGAGCTACATCATCTGGCAGGTTGCCGTTTTGTCGGCGCCGCCAAATTTGACGATTAGTGACTCAGAGGCTCGATCAGTCTCGACAAACTATGGTTTTGTTTCTGGTAAGGTTGATGGTGGGGCTGACCTGTTTATTAATGACTCGCCAGTCTTGGTATCAGCCGATGGATCATTTCGGGAGCGCATTGCTCTCATTAACGGTCGCAATGAGGTCAAACTAACTGCGAAGAATCGACTCGGTCGGATGACCACCGAAACTTATATCATTACTGCCCGTCTCGAAGAAGCTGCGCCTAGTCCGACAACCACACCAACGACTTCAGCAGCCCCAACTGCTGCGGTGCCGTTTGATGGCGTCCAGGTGGTGGCCACGGTCCGCGATACGCCAACCTGGTTGATTGTCGAGGCCGATGGCAAGGAGATTTATCGAGGTACACTCGTAGCTGGTGCCAGCCAGAGTTTTTCGGCAGCCGATAAGCTGACCATCTCGACTGGTAATGCCGGCACAACTCAGCTTGTACTCACGAATCGGGTCGTGCAGAATAAAACTATTCCAAGTCTCGGCGCGGCCGGGGAAGTGAAGCGCGGCATTGAGTACACGCGTGATTCGCAATAACGAAAGGGGATAACTATGGCAAAAGATGCATCGTTTGATGTGGTGAGTAAGTATGAACTTGCTGAGATGATAAACATTGTAGATCAGGTGAAGCGCGAGCTCGGCACTCGCTATGATTTTCAAGGGACTGGCGCTGGTGTTGAGTTTGATCGAGAGAAGAATGAGCTCAAGCTGGTGGCAAACTCGGAGCTCAAGGTGCGTGCCATCAAAGACGTGGTTGAGTCGAAGTTTTTGCGTCGCAATGTGGATTTGAAATTTCTTGATACCACACAGGAAGTTGTAGAAAGTGGTCTTGAATATCGACTCACGTTACCATTAAAGCAAGGGCTTGATCAGGAGAAAGCCAAGCAAGTTTCTAAGCTTATTCGGGATAGTTTTCCTAAAGTGAAGTCCTCTATACAGGGTGATGCGGTGCGCGTTGTGAGTGGTAGTCGGGATGATTTGCAGGCGGTGATTGCCATGCTCAAGTCTTCGGACTTACTATTCCCCCTGGGTTTTGAGAATTTTCGCTGAAACCAGTACAAAATAACGAAAATCGTTGACATGTACGTACTATGTTCGGTATTATTACTGATGAACATTGGTATAAGATAGGAGGGTCTGGAATGCCAGCCACAAAAGCACGTACAGCGCGAGATTTAGCACAAGGAGTAGATGTGAAAGATTCAGGAAAGCATTCAGCAGCCGATCGTTCGGCCCGACTTAAGGCAGTTGACCTAGCTGTAGAGCAGATTGAGCGTCAGTTTGGTACTGGTTCGATTATGCGACTCGGCGAGGGTATGAAAGCCCATGTCGAAACTATTCCGACGGGTAGTCTTTCGTTAGACTTGGCGCTTGGTGGTGGTTTACCAAAGGGCCGTATTATTGAAATTTATGGACCAGAGTCGAGCGGTAAGACGACCCTCGCACTTCATACGGTCGCAGAAGTACAGAAGCGGGGCGGTCTTGCAGCCTTTGTTGATGCCGAGCATGCGCTTGATCCAGAGTATGCGTCGAAGATCGGTGTGAATTTGGATGAACTCCTGATCTCGCAGCCAGATACTGGTGAGCAGGCGCTCGAGATTACAGAAACGCTTGTCCGCTCAGGGGCTGTTGATACCGTAATCGTCGATTCGGTTGCAGCACTCGTGCCGCGTGCCGAGATTGAGGGTGAGATGGGGGATGCGCACATGGGTCTCCAGGCGCGTCTGATGAGTCAGGCTCTGCGAAAGCTGACCGGCATTGTCAGTAAAACGAAATGTTCGGTCATTTTTATCAATCAGTTGCGCATGAAGATTGGTGTGATGTTCGGCAACCCAGAAGTGACAGCTGGTGGTAATGCGCTCAAGTACTACTCGTCGGTTCGCCTTGATATTCGTCGGACTGAACAGATCAAGGACGGTGACCAGAGCGTTGGTAACCATGTCAAAGTGAAGGTTGTGAAGAACAAGATCGCAGCCCCATTCAAGATCGCTGAATTCGATATTATGTTCAATGAAGGTATATCGAAAGCTGGTGACTTGATTGATCTGGCGGTGAAGTATGAGCTCGTGAAGAAAGCTGGGGCTTGGTTCTCATATGGTGATGAAAAGATTGGACAAGGACGTGAGGCGGCCAAGCAGTTCCTAAAAGATCATCCAGATGTGATGGAGACCCTCGACGCCAAAATCCGCGAGCTAGCTGCTGGGCCTGCCCCGACGGCCGATGCGAAGAAGACACCTAAAGCTTAGTCCTCCACACCCTAGTAAGCATGCCAAAGATAACCAAGCTTACGAGTCAGAAACGCGGAGAATTCGTCAATCTTTATATAGATGACGAATTCTTTTGCGGTCTGAGCTTGAATCAAGTTGCTGCACATCGCTTGCATAAAGGTCAGGAAATGACCGATGCAGAGTTACTGGCACTCAAGCAGGAAGCGAATCAGAGCAAGGCTTATCATGCCGGTTTACGTTATGTGAGTTTACGCATCCGCTCCGAGAAAGAGATGCAAGATTATCTGCGTCGAAAGGGCTATGAGGATGATGCGGTGACGGCTGCGCTGGCTCGACTGAGAAGCGAAAGATATCTCAACGATATAGATTTTACTGAGCGTTGGATTGCTATGCGGCGCGCGCAGCATTGGTCGCCTCGAGCCATTCAGGCAGATTTGATGAAAAAAGGTCTCCGCATCGATTCTGCAGATCCTACCATGGCGCAGGGCGAGAGCATACAGGATTCAATAGCTTCACTCATACACAAAAAAACTCGCCACAGGACTGTTGAGCGAGAGAAGTTGATGCAATTTTTGGCCGGTAAGGGTTTCCAGTATGCGGACATAAAGCTCGCATTAGACTCTTACGAATCAGAGATTAATCTCTAGTTTTTAGCGCGAGACAAGAACTGCGCGGATGCAGATTGCCACTGCGGCGATCCATAGTACTGCTACGATTAGCACTCACTGCCCTCCATATACTACTTATGCTAGTCTTTACCACCTGTGAAAACAAGCCGATATAGACCGAACATGACTATTATGCCAGCGACGGCTCAGTGCTCAATTGTGTATGAGTTTTTTCTGGTCCCTGCACAGTGATAGTTCTCGATTCTGGGAGAACCTCAACCACGGCACTACGTGCAATCACTAGGTTTGTAGATTTCCAGCTCCTAAGTAGCGGTGGGCGTACGTGAAGGCGAGAAACCTGTAGGTGAGCCATCGAGACCGACACATCATTCACTTTTCCTAGGTGGTGGCCAAGCGTATCGATGACACGATAGCCAGTCAGCTGGCAGTCGCTCGTGATGACATGTTGATCACGCACAAACTCGTCGGCTTCTCCGAAATTTGCCACATCGTTTGTTGCTAAATATTTACCGAATATCGTGGTCTGATCTGCGCGTATATAGGCCTTCGGAATGTCGGCTGCTCGACAGGTAAAGTAGGCGAGGCCAAGATCCTCGGCTCGAAAGATCACATGCTCCACGATGGCTAGACCACGCAAGTCATGCCTGTCGAAGATAATTCGACCTCTGAGTTGAGAGACGAGGCACTGGGTGCTGAGTTGGCGCTTCTTTCGTGCTTTCTTCATGGCTCTATTATACTCCTGGAAAAGCCTTGAAATTTAGTCCTATTTTCGGTAAAATTACGGTATTACATCAAAAATAACCTTTTTGTTGCAGCGAACTCTTATTAGAGACTGCAGCGAAACCACGACATTGTTCGTGGCGAACCAAAGAAAGGAATCATATGCGGCAATACGAAGTAGGCGTGATTTTTCACCCTGACCTCGAGATGGACCTAGAAAATGTGACCAAAAAAGTCGAGACAGTTATTACTGGTCTTGGCGGCAAGGTCATCGCGACTGATAGTTGGGGCAAGCGTAAGCTGGCTTATCCTATCAAGAAGCAAGACTGGGGTCTGTATGTATTCATGCAGATTGAACTTGATGGCAGTCAAGTTCAGCAGCTCGACAGCACATTGCGAATTACCGATGAAGTAATCCGCTATATCGTTGTCTCACTTGATGATGTTCGGCCTTTGCAGAAAAACGCTGCTAAGCGTAAGAAGCCAGCTGAAGTCACCGAGAAGACTGACGACAAAGCGTAGCATTGAAAGCAAGTAGTTAAGGAGGAGTAAGGATATGGCAAAGGACTTTAACCAAGCAATTATCATGGGTAATCTCACCAGAGATCCTGAATTGCGACAAACACCAGGCGGGCAGTCGGTTGCAAGTTTTGCAGTCGCCACGAACCGTAGCTGGCAGGACCCACAAAGTGGAGACCGCAAGGACTCAGTGGAGTACCATGACGTCGTTGCTTGGGGTAAGCTGGGTGAACTCTGCTCAAACTATCTTTCAAAAGGACGCAAAGTCTTGGTCGTTGGCCGCTTGCAGACTCGTAGCTGGGAAGCAGACGGAGTCAAAAAGCAGCGTACTGAAATCGTCGCGACGGACATTAATTTCCTCAGCGCTGGTCCCGGTGAAGGCAATGGTCCAGGTCCAAGTGAGGGTGGCAAAAAGTCTGGCAATACGGCTGATATTCAAGAGATGCCAGGCGATGACATTAACCTAGATGACATTCCATTTTAAGGAGAACATAAGTGGCAGAATTTCGTAAACAGAATCGTTTTTACGCCGAGCAAGTCGACGTACTCGATTACAAAGATGTAAAACTCTTACAGCGCTACATTTCGAGCGTTGGCAAGATTGAAAACCGTAAGCGCACTGGCGCATCTATGAAGCACCAGCGTATGTTGGCGAAGGCTCTCAAGCGAGCTCGACATATGGCGCTTCTACCTTTCGTCGTTAAATAACGGCATGCGATCTTGGCGAGCCGCCACGTTAGCAGCTACGATTCTCACTGCACTTACGTAACAGTAAGCTGCGCTCCGAGTCTCGCTGCTGCCTTGCGGCTCATCCAAGCTTACATGCCTCCTCAATAGTAAGGAGTTATTCAAAAGTATGTACGGACCAACAGACCTGAGAAAAGAAACGCTTGTTGAAATTGATGGGGTGCCATTTAAGGTAGTCGATTACGCCCAAAAACAAATGGGTCGAGGTGGCTCAATTGTGAACACGAAGCTCAAGAATCTTATCACTGGCGGAGTAATCGATCGGACTTTTCGGAATGACGAGCGCGTAAAACCAGCTGATGTGCAGCGCCAGAAACTGCAGTACCTCTATACTCAAGGCGATACTCATAGTTTGATGGACCTTAGTACGTACGAGACGTATGAAGTCTCGACATCAGTAGATAGTGATGTGCCGAAATATATCCTAGAGGGCGGCGAAATCGAAGGTTATCTCTTTGGTGGGCAGGTGATTGGCTTTGAGTGGCCAAAGAATGTGCCGCTGAAAGTGGTTGAAGCACCAGGCTCAGACAAGGGCAACTCGGCAGCCGGTGCCACCAAGGCGGTGAAGCTTGAAACCGGCATTGAGGTACAGGCGCCACTCTTTATCAAGGCTGGTGACATGGTGAAAGTTGATACGCGTTCTGGTGCGTATATCGAACGTCTGAAGTAGACTTTACTAAAGATAATAATAATTATATAATCTCCAGGTTCTTCCAGATAAGGAGAGTACCTTGGATATTGAATTTTTTGAAGCTCAAGAGGGCTGCCAAATATGTCGGCTTCTCCGCAGTACACCCGAGAATGACTATGTGGTCGCGCAGTCGACGTGCTGGCGGATCACTCTCGCCCCCGATCAGTTCTACTTGGGGCGATGCTATGTGACGTCATTGCGACATGTGCCACACCTCTCCCAGTTCTCCATGCTGGAGTGGATGGACTTGCAGGCCGTCATCAGGGAGCTCGAAGCTGCTGCCGTACACCGCTTGGGGGCGACTCATGTGACATGGGCCGCTCTGATGAACAACGCCTACCAACTCGATGACCCACAGCCGCATGTGCACTGGCATGTGAGGCCTCGGTACGTCGCGCCGACGACGGTTGGGGATGTGGAGATGGTCGATGCGGAGTTCGGCCACCATCATGCGCGTGATCTTGAGCGAGAGCTGCAGCCGTATCAGATGGCGGACATCGCCAACCGCCTGAGGACGAGTCTTCCACCTGATTGGTGGTCGACGTTCCGCTAAGCGGTTTTCCATCGACAGATTTGTCGATGGGTTTTTATTTAGACGTTAAATTTGAAGAGAACGACATCGCCATCTTGCATGGTATAGTCGCGACCCTCGAGACGAGCTTTACCGGCTGAACGCGCTCCAGCCCAGCCGCCATATTCAATAAAGTCATCGCAGGAAACAATTTCGGCCTTAATAAAGCCTTTTTCGAAATCCGTATGAATTACTCCGGCAGCTTCGGGTGCGGTGGCGCCTTGCGGAATGACCCAGGCGCGAGCCTCTTTTTCGCCAGCCGTAAAATATGTCTGTAGGCCCAGTGTGGCAAAGCCAAGATGGGCGAGGGCGGAGAGGCCTGACTCATCTTGTCCGTATTCTGAAAGTAATTCTTGTGCCTCATCGGCTGCCATGTCTTTGAGCTGGGCTTCAAGCTCGGCACACAGGACGAGAGCAGGTAGGGGTGCGACACTGGCACGTAGTTTTTCGTGCAGGTCTTTGTCGGCAAGCCCAGCTTCATCAACATTGAAGACGTAGATGAATGGTTTGGCAGTGAGGAGCTGCAGGCTACGCACCGAGTCAGGTAGTTCATCCGAAAATTGGGTGATCACAAGCTCGCCACGGTCGAGACTCGTGCGAACCTTCTGGAGCTCTTGTGCGGCAAGCCTGGCTTCAGCTGAAGTCTTACCCTCCTTCTCAAGGCGGGGGATAACTTTATCAACTGTGGATAAGTCGGCCAGAATCAGCTCGGTCTTGATGGTCTCGATATCTCGAACCGGGTCGATCGAATCGTCGACGTGGATAATGTCACCTGACTCGAAGGCTCGCACTACCTGGACGATGGCTGCACACTCACGAATATGTGAGAGAAACTTGTTGCCCAGCCCAGCTCCTTCGGCGGCACCCTTCACGATGCCGGCGATGTCCGTGAAGGTGACCGGAGCTGGAATGATCGTCGCCGTTCCAGCAACACGAGCGAGCTCATCGAGCCGGGGATCAGGTAGAGGGACTATGCCAACATTCGGCTCAATTGTTGCAAATGGATAGTTGGCCGCCAAGATGTCGGATTTGGTGAGGGCGTTAAAAAGGGTCGACTTACCAACATTAGGCAAGCCGACTATGCCAAGCGAAAGACTCATGTTTGTCATTATACCAGGTGAAAACGCTTGCGCTCTAGTCCCGCAGGCGGTAGCATAGAGCATAAGCGTTTGTGCGCTCGAGTTTATTTAAGCAATTATGGCAAAACCCATCGACAGCATCGGCCCAAGGCCTGATAAGAAACAAGCAAAACCAGTGGTAGAACACAAGGCTGGTCAAGTTGTGCGTCCGAAAGGGGCAGCTCCAAAGGCGGGCGAGACCACTACGCCAGAGGGCTACATCCCACCCGAAGAAAAAGCTCGCGCAAATGTGCTTTCGCCATCCGCAAAGCGTGAATATCAATCTATGCGCTGGCGAACAATATTTGGCGAGAAGGGCTCTCGCAAGCAGAAAACTATTTATGGCTCAGCCATTATTGTGGTCTCTCTCGCCTTGGTAATAGGCGTGTTTTTCTGGCGCCAGAACCAAAATAGCATGTTGAATGGTGTCCAAAAGAAATCGGTTACCGATCAAGAAACGATTCAGCAGGCTGATCAGTCATTTGCTCAATTGCCCGGAGTCGAAAACCTTACCGATCAGCAGAGACAACAGCTCAATAACTCACTGGGCCCTTCATACAAGGCGGCTTATGTGACTGGCTTGGCGCCAACTGATGAAGAAATGAAATTGGCAAATTTTGCGTTTGGCAATAGCGCATCTCCAGAGCAAATCCAAAAATATACGCAATCCATTATTGATCGTAAGCTTGAACTCGTAAAGACAACAGGCTACTACGAGGCATATGCGTATTACTTATGGTTTGGTAACACGATTGTTAATAAGTTACCCGAAGAGCAGATTCCTGGCTGGGGTGACGCAGCCGTTCTCGCGTCTGATAAAGAGTACGCAAGTCAAAAAGCTTCAGAATATCGAGATCAGCTGACTAAAGGCTCTATAAGCTCAAGTGATCTCGTTGGGGCCTTAAACTCAGACATGCGACTCAAGCTCTACGACGAGACCAACGGATCTACTTTTTTCACTAATGCGACTAGTGGTATCGCACTGGAAGATGATGGACGTTATGAATCAGTACAGTCAGTACTATATCGCCAAAATACCCCAGGCATAACAGGCATAGAAAAGATTGTGGCCGATCCAGGTTTTCCAGCTAGCGGAACTAAGCGCGAAGTCGGTCTATTTTTCCTGCAAGTCACGAAGGTCCTCAAAGGGCAAGCCGTTGTAGATTATTATGAGGAACAATTAAACTTGGCAAAAGGGTCGGCACAATGAGAAAACGTCTTGCATTACGATTATTCATGGTTGGATTGTTTTCGGTCATTGGCCTCGTGCTTGTGTCCGGCTCCGCGCACGCTTCTGCGCCAGCCGATCTTACGGTCGGTATGGCTTATCGTCCGTATGGAGGTAATCAGGTTCCACTTACCAACGTCGGCGTGACAGCTTCTGTTGTCTCAAAAACGACCTCAAATGGCATCGGTATCCCAATCAATAGCTCACCGTACTTCGGCCGACACTTGGCGCCCGCTGGCGGCAACCCTACAACCAACTCGATTGTTTTTCAGACAGATCAAGGTACTAGTCCATCTATTTTTGGTGGTAGCTTCGCATATCGAAATTGGAATAACTTAATATGGTGTGGAAATTCTGTTGGCGTACCAGATCAGCAATTCCAGCTAGATGTAAGCCTGAATGTAGGGATCTTTACAAACTATTTAAATTATAATGGCGAGATTATTACGGGTAAGTGGGTTGGTTATTGGCACTTTGAGGGTGTTGGCGTTAATGACGTCAACACATTTTTTGATGGTACTTCAGCTCGTGTTCCCGCACTGAATCCATATCGGACGTTTGTTGTATTTGAGTTCCAGCAGGATGCACCTCGCATTACGTTTCAGGGTTATAAAGTGAATGAACAAAACAACGGAGATGGTCCATATCGAGATGCCCAGGTGCTCATTAATAACAGCGGCGCATTTACTACAGATAGCAACGGCGCTGCTAACGCATCTGCTCAGCCTTACTTTATTCGGGGCATCGTCGCAAATGCTGACCACGTCATACGTCCTACCGCTATCCCGGGATATGAGGTGGTAGGCTGGAAAAATGGCCCGGATGGGGCAATTACTGGTGGTTCGCAGTATAACTATACGGCCAATAGTTTGGGCAATAATGCCACAGTGAATTTATGGTGGGTATATCGACCGATTATTAATCAGACATCGACGGTGACGTGTGGAGCAATCTCAGGCACTGTCACCGGCCCGGCGGGATTAGCGACTAATATCTCTATCGGTGGTCAGTCACTTGGCGCTAATCAAGGAGCTAGTTTCAACTATTCTGTGCCCGAAGAGCTCCGCGACGGCGTGAGTCGGCCAGTCGTATTAACGGTAACGTATCCGGGTGGTTCGAGAACTTTTGCATTGGCCAACCACCTCTGTTCACCCAATGCGACTTGTGATGTTAATAACTTAGCGGATGTATTCCCGGCCAATCGAGCAACCCTCAATGTTGGTGATCAAGAGAGTGGCATCAGTGTACGCATGCGTAATGCAGGAGCAACACCTCCGGCTCAGGCGATTTGGGGCGCAAATGCCTCATCCGGAAGTTATCGCCTCGTACTTACTGCAGCCGCGGATGTCTTTTGGGATCTTGGCGAAGTCGCAATTCCTGGCGGCACCAAGATATATCCAGAACCTGGTGCTGCCGGACAGACAACATTCTATCAATTCAGTGGATTTACATTAACACTAAGCGCTGCGCCTCAGGGCGCCTCCACACCGCTCGGCTTCCAAATGGCCTTCGTAGCTTCCGACGGTACTGTCACGCGCTTCGGTTCGGCCTGTAGCACCAATCTTCGTGTCCTCTCAGCCTACGGTCCTTGGCTCC
>CAYSMD010000020.1:0-14939 GCA_964432055.1 uncultured Candidatus Saccharibacteria bacterium | reverse complement strand
TCACGTATCAGCTTTGCAAGCCCACGAACATGTACGCGATAATCCGGGTATTTAGAGAAAACAGTGATAATTTTTCGTCGTGTTTTTGATGTAATGAAGTATTGCAGCATTGTTTTTCTTACGGTATGTCTTTCGTTTTTATGATTTATGTACAACTTTAATGTTGTATTTATATATAGTGTAATTTGCAACAGTATTTTTTACAATAGCTAGAGCATAAGTTTTTTTGTTATACTAAGCTATAAGTAAATAATCAAGGTGCGTTCAAGCCCAGAATATGTCAAACATTTGCCCCCATTGCCAATCTGAATTGTCCCCCTCAATTGTGGGAGACCTTTGTCTTAGTTGCGGCTATGTCAATCGAGCACACCACTACCACCAAGATGACAACCAAGGAGCGTCCACTCAGCATCAGCACACGCATGGGACGCCTCATGTGAATGAGCCCATCAGCCCGCTTTCAGATGAGTATCAAGCCCCGCCGACTACCCCAGATCAAACCCAAGCTGACTCAAGCCCTAAGCCGCAAATCATCAATCACCACGCTTCATCACACTACAGGCGTCGCCTCGAGACACTCCAGCAGCGCCTCGAAGAACCCGAGCTAGAGTCATCAATCGAACCGGAGAGCTCACTATCCGCCGGCGGAGTCGTAGCAAGTACAGATGCGCCACTGCCCGAGATGGGCCCGCCAATACCTGACCAGACAGAACATCCTGTACTCGATACCGTGATTGAACTCGAGCACACGATCGAAGCCGAGGATCATCCCCAAGAAGCCGTACAAGAAGAACCTGCCGTCCATAGACCCAGTCCGTACGTCCTCGTACCTGAACAGGCGCACGACCAGCCCCAACCCGCACCTGACTTCAAAAGAGAAAGTATCAAGCTGCCTGAGCCCGATACAACCCTTACGCACCATAAGCCGGTCACCGTAGCATCCGAAGAAGCCCTCAAGCGAGCCGATGCGCTGCTAGCATCAGCCCAAACTGACCACAGTGCAAGTAAATCTAAATTCAATTACGTAATCATGGGTGTTACAGCGGCAATTCTGATTGGTCTTACCGGCTTCCTGCTACTCAATGTATTTGCTGCACCAAAGGCAGATGCACCGCAGCAGAGTAATTCATCTCAGCCAAGCGCAACATCTACCAGCCCAACTCCTAGCAATCAGACTGAAGGCGCCCTTCGAGACACCCAGCGTAAAGACGACCTGAACGCACTCGCAATAGCTCTCGCCGCCTATAAGAAAGCCACCGGCAGCTATCCTAAAGGGAATGACATCTCGGTACTTGCCCCGCTTACAGCTGGTGACCCAGTGTATATCAAAGAAATTAAGAATGATCCTCTGAGCGACCCGCAGCAAGGACTGGTAATTAAGTATGGTTACTCCTCAGAAGATGGGACAAAATTTATTCTCACCGCATCACTTGAGAATAAACAAGACTCTGACGCGACCAACGGACTCTATATCGTAAAAAGCCAGTAGCACACTGGCTATCCCCGCGCTCAGTGCATTTAAGACTTTTTCGCTGGCTTGAGCTGCGACCGTTTTCGCGCACGCTTCAGCTTGAAGTTATTCCAAACAACCAGCATTGGTGCAGCGTTGAATATTGAGGAATAGGTTCCCGAAATAATACCCAGGAGTAATGCAAGTACGAACAGACGAATTGACTCGCCACCAAAGATGAGCAGTGCCAGTAACGTAAAGAGTACGGTAAGGCTTGTCGAGACCGAGCGCACGATGGTTTCGACAATACTGTCATTCACGACAATCTCAAAATCATGATTGTAGCGCTTGAGATTCTCGCGAATACGATCAAAAACGACGATCGTGTCGTGCACCGAGAAACCAATTGTCGTCAGAACCGCTGTCACAAACAGCGAATCGACTTCGACATTAAAGAAGTGGCCGAGGATTGAGAAGATACCCAGGAGCACCAAAGTGTCATGCAATAACGCAATCACTGCCGCCACGCCGAAGCTCCATGGACTGACTGGCGGAGGAGTATTACGAAATGCGATAGCCAGAAAGATCACGATCGCAACTGAGGCTAACCCAACGGCGATAATTGCATTGCGAGTAATATCTCGACTCACCGCCGGTCCGACTGACTCAAACGATACCTGCTCAGTGCCAATTGCCTGGAGCTGAGCTTTAAGCTGGCTATTTACTTCGGTTGTCGATTTACCTTCTGGGTCGCGATAACGGATCAGGATCGTATCCTGACCAGTCGTGGTGATCGTCACGTCGCGCGTCTCGGCTGCCTCGAAAATCTGCTTGAGCTCCTCCTGACTAGAGTTGCTACGAACTTCCATAACCTGGCCGCCAGCAAAGTCGATACCAGGTTTTAGGCCCCAGAGAGCAAGTGAAATTAAGCCGGGAATAATTATCAAGATTGAAATCGCAAACCAAAGGCGTCGTCGGCCAATAATATTCATGCCACGGCTCCCTTCTTGGCTTTTGCACTCTCAGTTTTACCCTGAATTGGCAAGCGGACACCACTGTAGCGCTGCGGGTTCTGTCCAAACTTAGAACGTGCAAATAAGCCGATAAACGTTCGAGATACCGATATCGCCGTCAGCATAGAGATCACCACGCCCACCGCTAAGGTCACAGCAAAGCCTTTGATGACTGGTGCACCGAAGTTATACAAAATTGCACATGTAATCAGCGTCGAAAGGTTGGAGTCACGAATTGATGACCAAGCGCGCTTGAAGCCAATATCAACCGACGCAGAAACTGACTTTCCGGCCCGAAGCTCTTCTTTCAAACGTTCAAAAATCAAAATATTTGCATCCACCGCCATGCCAACCGAGAGCACAAATCCGGCGATCCCAGCCAGGGTCAGGACAATCGGCCAAGGAGTGATACTCGAGATCTTAAAGAGCGCAAGGTTGAAAATTACATAGATGATGAGCGCCATGCCTGCCAGTACACCCGCCCAACGGTAGCTCGCTATCATAAATATCATGACTGCAATTATCCCAATGATTCCAGCAATGACCGAGCGAGCGATTGACTCATTCCCGAGAGTTGCACCAATCGTCCGCTGGCTCGAGAGCTCGACTGGCACTGGTAGCGCTCCGGCGTTTAAGAGCACGGCTGTTTCTTGAGCCACTTTGACACTTTCAAAACCAGTCATCTGACCTTGCCCATCAACAATAGGAGTAGAAACCGTACCATTAAAGAGAATCTGATCATCGAGAACAATCGCCAAGCGAGACCCCTCTGTACTATTGATGCGCCTAGTAAGATCAGCAAACTTACTCGTGGCGTCACCACCCTTCATCTGGAACGAAATCACTGGCTGGCCGGTCTGAGGATCGATCTGGGCTGAGGCATTTTCTAAATCCTTACCCGTGATCTCACTAGCAACCGGCGTTCCCTCGGCAGTTACCTCGAAGAAGCTCAGTGTTGCCGTGCGGCCGATTTGCTCGGAAGCGGCTTGAGCATCGGTGACACCCGGCAACTGTACGATAATCCGATTTTCACCAGATTGCTGAACGACGACTTCACTCGTGCCAGTCGGGTTGACTCGCTCATTAATGACGTTAATCACCCCATCAATTGCCTTAGCCTTCTCCTCGGCCTTCGTTTGACTCAGGTCAGCTTCATAGGTAAGGCTCGTACCACCAAGCAGGTCAAGCCCGAGCTTGACTTGGGGTTGCGCGTTTTTAATACCAAGCGCTCGCAATACGCGATCTTCGCGCGGCACGATAAAGACCGCTGCGATCAGTACAGCGACAATAATTATATAAAGTCTTCGAGTAAGCTTCTTCTGCATAAGTGTAGATGACAAAGAAAAACAACCTCGTGTCTTTCACTACGTGCCATCATAGCGGAGAATAACCCATCTGGGCAAATCGAGAGCTCAAGCATGCTAGTATTAAGGTAAAGCAAGTGGGGTGAGGTAATTACACATGAATTTTGCAGAGATTGACGTTACTCAATATGGAGGCCTCGAGCCACGCACATTTACCTATCAAGCTCCAGATAAGGTAGCGATTGGACAAATCGTGAAAGTTCCATTTGGTCGCCAGCAAAGCCTTGGAATAGTGAGAAAAGTAGATGTACGGCCAGCACAGCACATCCGTAGCAAACTCCGACCAATCAAGGAAACTATTGCAGTCCCACCCCTGCCAATGGCAACTGTCGAGCTCGCCGACTGGATGAAGCTCTACTATGTCGCCTCAAGCCACCAAGTCTGGACAACGATCTTACCAAGTGGACTCCACGCTAAGCGCCGCCAAACATCCCGTGAAGTTACAAATACTCCACGGCATACACCGATCACACTCAGCGACACCCAGCAGCATGCGCTTGCCGCCATCCAGGCTAGCACTCAGCCTGTCATCCTGCAGGGAGTGACTGGATCAGGCAAGACACATATCTACGAAGAGCTTGTTCGACAGACGCTCAAGAGTGGAAAATCCGCCCTGTTACTTGTACCTGAAATTTTTCTTACCAGACAGCTTCATAAACGCCTCGAGCAACAGTTTCCGGGCGAG
This sequence comes from uncultured Candidatus Saccharibacteria bacterium, assembly GCA_964432055.1. Classification (GTDB taxonomy): domain Bacteria; phylum Patescibacteriota; class Saccharimonadia; order CAILAD01. The sequence goes on along the minus strand of CAYSMD010000020.1, from coordinate 10,427 downwards.
ATTATCGCCAGCCACTCAGAGCTCACAGCTGCCGCTCGTCGCAATATTTGGCTCGACGCGCTGAGCGATGCAACACCCAAGCTCTTCGTTGGGCCAAGATCTATATTGTTCTTACCTCTCGAAAAACTTGGCCTGATTATCATTGACGAGACACACGATACGAGCTACAAACAAGAAAATGCGCCCCGCTACATCGCTCGAGACGTAGCAGCCCGACTCGCCCAATTAACTTCCGCTCAACTCATTCTCGCCAGTGCGACTCCAGATCTCACATCACTCTGGCTAGCTGAACAGGGTAAGCTCAAGCTGGTTTCACTCGCCGATCGTCACGGCAAACAAACACTACCCAGCATCCGTCTTATTGATACAAAACGACTCCACCAGCCGCTAGCCCCCGAATCTATCACTGCCATTGCTGACCGCTTGAAACGAGAAGAACAAATCCTCATCCTCCACAATAAACGCGGTAGTGCCCGTCGGCTCAGTTGCGAGGCGTGTGGCGAGACAGTCATCTGCCCGCGCTGCGATAGCACACTGATTTTTCATGCCGATATCGGCAAAATGCGTTGTCATACCTGCGACTTTCAGCAGTTCCCACCGGCTCAGTGCCCCACTTGTAAAGAACCGGAGCTTCACTTCCACGGCTTTGGAACCAAGCAGCTCGAAGTCGAGCTCAAGGAGCGCTTCCCCCAAGCCCGACTGGCCCGCATTGACCGCGACGAGAGTCAAACCAATTCACTGGGCGAGACGCTACTAGCTAGCGAACGAGGCGATGTCGATATCCTGCTTGGCACCCAGATGATTGCAAAAGGCCTCGACATCGAAGGTATTACCCTTGCGATCATTATTGGTGCCGACGAACTCGTAAATGGCTCCGACTTTGCAAGCCGTGAGCATGGCCTCGCCCTCATCATGCAGGCTGCAGGCCGGGCCGGAAGAGCCGATCAGCCAGGCGAGGTGCTCATCCAAACCAGACGACCTGACGACCAGCTCTTCGATGCAATCCGTGATCATGACTGGACGGCCGTATATAAAACCGAGCTGACTCGTCGTAAACAATTTCGCTATCCCCCATTTTGCTACCTGGCAAAGATCCATTTCATCGCAAGCTCACTGAGCTCCGCCCAAAAGCGGGCTCAATCCTGGCTAGCTGAAACTACCCTCCCGCGCAACGTTGAGGCCATTGGCCCAGCCATACCAAATCACTATCGGACAGCCGGTACGCGCTATCACTGTCAGGTAATCTTAAAGTCCGGAAAGCGTAGCGACCTCACCCATCTCCTGCAACATGTTCCGCCCAACACCTTAATTGACATTGACCCAATCTCACTTTTCTGATGTAATTAAGAGAATGATTCAGCCACTCGTCACTATTCCAAACCCATTACTCCGAAAAAAGTCGATTCGCGTCAGCACCGTTGATGATCGCATTAAGCAACTCGCCGAAGACATGATCGAAACCACGCTCGATTGGGATCACGACAGTGAGCTCGGAGCGGCACTTGCCGCCGTCCAGATTGGTGAAACAATTCGACTCACAGTGATTCGTAATAATTTCGAAAATGCCGAAGACAACACGTTTCTCACCTTCATCAACCCTGAAATTGTACAAAAAAGTCGCGACTTCGTACTTGATGTAGAAGGCTGCTTAAGTGTGCCTGGTTACTACGCCCGCATACCGCGCGCCAACAAGATTAAGGTTAAGGCCGAAACCCTCGATGGCGATGAAGTCCGCATGACTCTTGAAGGCTTCCCAGCGCGAGTTTTTCAGCACGAGATTGACCACATGCATGGCAAGCTTTTTATTGACATGATCTCTGGCGCTGACAATTTGCTTCGTCTCGACAAGGACGGTCAGCTCCATGATGTCGATACGATGCCTGAAGAAATCCGCAACGCACTAGCCCATCACTCCCATGACCACCACGCCTAAGCCACAGTCGCCAACTCGCGTCATGTTCTTTGGCAGCATGGCCGCCAGCGCGGAAGTGCTTGAAGACGTCCTATCTGATGACGGGCTTGAGGTGGTAGGTGTTGTCACACAGGCATCAAAAGCTCATAGCCACCGCAGCCATGCCCACACCCCGGTCGCCCTAACTGCAGCTGCCCACAACTGCCCCATCTTCACACCCGCCAAGCTCACGCCAGACGTCATCGCTGAGCTGAGTGACCTCAAGCCAGACATCGGTGTCCTCTTCGCCTACGGCAAGATGCTACCCGATGCCCTGCTCGCTATTTTTCCGCGCAAGATCGTAAATATTCACCCCTCACTCCTGCCTCGACACCGAGGCCCAGCGCCACTGGAGGCAACCATCCTGCACGGCGACACCACCGCAGGTACGAGCATCATGATTATCACTAGTGAAATGGATGCCGGCCCAATTCTTGCCCAGGACAGCTTTCCAATTTCAGCACACATCGCCAAACAAGAGCTTTGGCTGCAGCTCGTTCAGGCCAGCCGTAAGCTTCTACTACCGACGCTCCATGGCTACCTAGGCGGCACGATTCAGCCTCAGCCGCAAGACGACGCACGCGACATTACGTTCTCACATCTCATCCGCAAGATGGACGGCATGATCAACCCACGGGAGGTCAGCGCAGTCCAGCTCGAACGTCAGATCAGAGCCTACCTTGGTTGGCCAGGAAGCCGACTGGCTGTGACGCGCAACGGCCGGCCGACTGAGCTACTGATTCACGAAGTCAGCGTCCTACCCGATGAAGCCTCGAGCAGTGAGCCATCGCTGAGCTGCGAACAGCGACAACTCATCCTGACACTCAAAACTGGATGTGTGAGGATCGACCAAGCTCAATTGCCTGGCAAAAGTATCGTATCGGGTAGGGATCTCTGCAACAGCGGAGATTGGGAGCTCGCTACTGCCGAGCCGACCACATAATTATTTGAGATTAGCCTGAATCTTTTCGAGCACTTGCGAAGGAGTAAGATCACTCTTAATAATATAGTCAACGACGCCGTATTTATCCGCCGCCTGGCGCGTATCGCTACTGAGAACATTACTCAGAATAATCACCGGGGTTTTAGAACCCAGCTTCTGAAGCTGCTCCAAGACCTCAAGCCCACTCATCTTTGGCATCATGATATCAAGCAATATCAGATCTGGCTGGTGAGCCTTGTAGGCTTCAAGCCCGGCCTCGCCATCGGCTGCCTCGACAATATCAATGCCCGGTGCCTTCGATAGTTTCATCACATACATCTTGCGGATGAAATCATTATCTTCTACTAAGAGTACTTGGCTCATAGGCTTATCTTAAGCCGATCGGCCGATTGGGTCAATCAGTATCACCCTCTAGCAGACGATGGATCCGCGTAACATAGTCTCCGCTATCGTCATCCAGGATGATCAGACGGGGCGTAAACTTCGTTTGTGAGGCTTTGGCTACCGATCGCCCCAACTCGCGCTGTAGATAGCCCTGACGGCCTTCTGTGAGCTGATTCCACCCGTGGAGCCACGCCCGGGCCTGACGGAGGTCTGGAGTTACCACAAACCGCGTCACTGTCAGCCGCTCATCTGCCTGAAGATGCTCAACAAGAGACTCAGCGACGACTCGCTGAAGTTGCTTACTAATTTTTTCTGATCGTAGGGTCATCTTACGTCACACCTTTCCTGTTCAAAAACGGGTTAGAGGCTGCGCTCGACTACTTCACGACGGACAAACACGAATCGATCTCCGACCTCGGGTAGTGTCGCAGTGCGCTCAACTGCCATACCACACTCCTCATCGGCCATAACAGTCTGAGCAGGCTGCATCTGCTTCTGGAGCTCAATCAACTGCGTTTCACCAACAACTTCTTTACCGCGCTTAATGAGTACTTTTGCATCAGCTACAGCTTGACCCTTCACGACCTTACCGCCACAGATCACACGATCCTTGGTCGTCTTGAATATAGCCAAGAGCTCGAGTTCGCCAACTTCTGTCTCAATCACCTCAGGATCGAGAAGCTCCGTCAGCCAAGCCTTGGCATCATCTAGCAGATCATAGATGACATCGTAGAGCCGGAAGGTCACATTCGAACGCTTCGCCAGCTGATTGACCGCGGCCGAGATTGACGTGTGAAAACCTAGCACAACTGCACCAGTTGCCGCTGCGGTATTAATATCATTCTCCGTAACTGCACCAACGCCGCTCGAAACTATTTTGATCTGGACTTCATCATTACCAGCCAGCTGAAGCGACTGAGTGATCGACTCCAGTGAACCCTGGGCATCAGTCTTCACAAGAACTGCAAACTCCTTAATCGCGCCCTGACTGACCGCCCGATCCAGATCTCGTGCGCTCACACGCTTCGGCTTGACGAGACTCTTGATGCTGCTGGCCCGATTGCGCGAAGACTGCCACTCCCGAGCTGCCTTCTCAGACTCAACTACCTCAAACCAATCACCAAAGCTCGGCACTGCCTTAAACCCGGATACTACTACCGGCATTGAAGGAGTAGCTGATTTGATCGCCTCACCCCGATAATTCTCCAGAAGTCGGACTTTTCCATATGTACTGCCAGCCACGAGATAATCACCGGTCTTAAGAGTACCCTCTTCGACGAGGAGAGTCACAACCGGGCCGCGCCCAGTCTCCATATGGCTTTCAATAATAATTCCTTGTGCAGGCCCAATCACAATCGCTTCAGGCTTAGCGATATCGCTCACCAGCAGCACGAGGTCCAACAGGCTCTCGAGCCCTACGCCTGATTTTGCTGAAACCTCAACGCATGGGGTTGTGCCGCCCCAATCCTCTGGAATGAGTTCAATCTCAGCCAACTGCTGCTTGATGCGATTGATGTCAGCATCTGCCTTATCAATCTTATTGATCGCCACCACAATCGCCACATCAGCATCCTTCGCCAGTCGCACGGCCTCCTTTGTCTGAGGCTTCACGCCATCATCTGCCGCCACGACAACTACCGCTACATCAGTAATCGCCACACCGTGAGCCCGGATTGCCGAAAAAGCCTCATGCCCTGGCGTATCAAGAAAAGTAATCATACGGCCCTGGCGCTCTACCTGGTAAGCACCAATGTGCTGAGTGATGCCACCAGCCTCACCGCCAGCCACCTCGGCCTTGCGAATCGCATCGAGTAAGCTCGTTTTACCATGATCAACATGACCCATCACCGTCACAACTGGCGGACGGGCTTCCACCTTTTCTTTGGATTCAGACTTCTGTCGGCTCGGCCGGTCATCAATATCCTCTTCAAGCACTGTCTCGAAGCCGAGCTCTTCAGCGATGATTGTCGCCGTCTCAAAATCAATCGATTCATTAATCGTTGCCATCACCCCGTTCTTCATGAGTTCGCCGATAATCTGAGTTACGGGCAAGCCTAACCGACTCGCGAAGTCGTGAACGGCTAGCGTGGCTGGAATGTGGACGATTGTCTTGTCGGTTTGTGCTTCTGTCATGATGGGTACCCTCTTCAGTGTGAGCTAATGTTTGGCTTTAGTTTTTGGCGGGCGGTGGCGACGTGACTGAGCGACTGATGCGCCGACTTCATGCATGCGTCGACTGCACGCGGGAGTCTTACAGCTATACCAGCCGCGGCCTGGCTCTCGCCCGGCCTTATCGAGGATCAGTTCGTTGCCGCGCAATACCCACCGCTCGAGCTCAACCTTCGGGAACTGCTGTCGACACATACGACAGGTTCGCAAATGGAGAGCGCGAGTAGCGGTACGCGCCATCAGCAGCTAGTCTTCCTTACTACCTTCGGCTGGCTTGGAACCCTGCCGAGGGGCCTTCAACGAGAGGGAGAGTTTGTGCTGAGCGGGGTCGATTGAGATGACGCGAAACTGTTTCTTTTCTCCGACCGACACGAGCTCATTTGGATCCGATACGTGACTCTCTGAGAGCTCCGAGATATGCACGAGCGCTTCGATGACAGGGGTTACCTGCACGAATGCACCGAACGGCGTGATGCGATTAATCGTACCATCGACCTTATCACCAACGCTGAACTGCTCGCTCTCCTTGATCCAAGGGTCAGGAGTAAGCTGCTTCATTGATAGCGAGAGCTTATCCTGGTCGATTGCGATGACTTTCGCTTTGACCTTATCGCCGATCTTAACGTACTTGTTTGGATTCTCAACACGATCCCAGGCAATTTCCGAGATGTGCACCATGCCCTCGACGCCATCGACGTTCACAAAGACACCAAAGTCGACAACACCGGTGACGGTTCCTTCTATTTCGGTACCAACTTCAATATTGGCAATCTTATCTTCGGTCATTTCACGGCGAGCCGCTTTTTCTGAGACGATGAGCTTATTTTGCTTCCGATCAAGATCAAGCACTCGGACCATCAAAGTCTGTCCAACGAGTTGGTTCAAGCGATGCAGAATTTCGTCCTTGTCAGCGCCAGATACGCGTGGGTAGTTTTCGGCCGAAAGCTGGCTCACAGGCAGGAAGCCACGGATACCATCAACTTCGACGAGGAGACCACCACGGTTCGCGTCAAACGGGACGATCCCGAAAGTTTCACCGCTCGTGTGACGCTCTTCGAGTGCCTCCCAGCCCTTTTCTTTGGCAACTTTGCGCAGACTCAAGACGACATAACCCTCTGGAGTCTCCGGCTCAACAATTGAAGCTGAGATAGTATCGCCCGGTTGTAATGAGCGGGCTGCCGATTCGGTCTCGCGACCCAAGACTACACCGGTACCGGCAGGACCCAAGTCAAGCCATATTTCATGCTTCTCTACGGAGATAACCGAGCCCTCGATGATGTCGCCATGAATTGGCGCTTTGACCTCGGCTTCTGCCAGGAGTTGATCCATTGTAAGTGTTTTTGACATAAATTACGTGTTTTACTAATAACCTTTCTTAATGTGGGATGTTGTAACTATCGTGTGCACAGCTCACAAAACCATACAGGACCTGCCCTAGCTCAATGCTCTCTGACAGTTACAATTCAACTCTGTATTATACCCGCACAACAGGTGTAAGTAAAGGTTTGCGTGCAGGCCGGCAAGACTAAACGGTGCGCTTGAGCCGAGCCGTCAGCTGCTTCTGCCCTTCACGGCGCGAGAAGAGTAAGAGACCGATACCTACAAATGGCAGGACGTAGGCAATCTCTCCACCGGTCGCTGGAGTTGTTCCACCCGGTGGTGCGATCTGAGGTGTGGGTGTAGATGTAGGTGAAGCTGATTGCGCCGGTGACGAAGTACTGGCTGAGGGAGCGCTGGAAGTAGTTGGACTCGGGGTAGCAGAACTAGACTGCGCCGATGGCGAAGCAGAAGTCGTTTGAGATGCTTCCTGCTTGGTAGTGTCCTGTGCCTGGCGCTGACTGTTGCCATACGCAAAGGTTGCTGCGACGATCAAGATAATGACCGCAACTGCAAGGATGATCTTGACTGTCGAATTTTTTAACATCGATGAGTGCCCCCATTTATCGCCTGCTTCTCGTTGAAGCAACGCATTTCTTGATACAAATTCTACCACTCTTCACAATTTCTGCAAGCATGGAGCACTTTGCTCAGGACTAGTAGTCTAGCGTATGATACGTAATAGTATGCGCGACGTAATTTCAGTAGATATTGGCGGAACAAAGATCCGAGTTGGTAGAGTGAGTCCTCACTTCGCAATTCGACGCTTCATCGATATCCCCACTCCAAAATCTGAACGAGCAGCACTCGAAGCGATTACCCAGACCATTCTCGAGCTAGCCGGCAACGACGGCAACCCCCCGGCAATCGGCGTAGCTGCACCGGCTCGCGTTGACCGAAGCCGTGGCGAAGTCGGCCCCTGCACACACATTCCTTGGGAGCGAAAGCTGCGAGTCAAGGCGAACCTAGAGAAGCGCTTCAACTGCCCAGTCGTTTTGGAGCATGACGCGACTGCTGGCGGCATCACAGAGGCTCACTTAGGCAATGGCAAAAACGTTCGCTATCTGCTCTATATCACGATATCAACCGGGATTGGCTCCAGTCTCATTCTTGACGGAGCACCCTTACCCGGGCCATACAACCCTCAGGCCGGTCAGATGGCCCTTATTCCAAACCCTCGGCCGCAGTTCGGTAGCTTTGAATACTTGGCAAGCGGCCGGGCGATTGTGCGGGAATATGGGAAAATCGCCGCCCAAATCAGCTCACAGCGCACCTGGGAACAGATTACACGGCCAATAGCACAAGGTATCTACAATACGATCGTCACCACAAATCCAGAAAAAGTTGTTCTCGGAGGCGGAGTCAGTGTGCACTTCAAACGCTTTAAAAAACCACTCATGAAGCACCTCACAACACTTGCCGAAGCCTATGAACCAAGCTTTCCACTTCCGCCGATAACAACTGCAAAATACGTCGAAACTGCCCCACTGCTGGGCGCCGCTATCCTTGCCCACCGAGCAACCACTCGACACTAAAATCGTGCTATAGTACTAGTAATGAAGGGGCGGGTGAGTTCGACTAAACAACGTGGAAAAGCCGAGCAAATTATTGCCGACTTTTCGCAGCATACCTTCGAAGCAGCTGATGACTTCTATTTTGATGCAGCCGACGACGTGATTTTTTACAATCCCAATCAGCTCCACACGCCTCGTGGCCTCATGAGCCTCCTCCATGAAGTAGCACACGCCGAACTCGCTCACTTCGACTATCGTTCCGACCTGGAGCTATTCGCCATGGAGACGCAGGCCTGGAATAAGACTCGCGAACTAGCAATCGAACGAGATATTGCTTGTTCGGACCATTACATAGAACAATGCTTGGCGAGCTACAGTCGCTGGATCGATGCTCGCAGCACATGCCCGGTATGTACGAATTTCTCACTGCAAACTGATAGTACGACATATCATTGCTTTTCCTGCAAGACACGTTGGCACATCCAAGAGTCTGCCGATATGCGCGTCCGTCGAGTGCGTCTTAACTAAAAACATCCTCTCACGACAGAGTCGAAAGAGGATGTTTTTGTGATTGTAATCAGTGCTTTATTGAGCAGCTTGATTCTTTTTGCGTGCACGGCCGCCTTTGGCGCCAGCAATGCGGGCAAGCTCTGGGTTGGCAGCGAAGCCACCACCTGTACTTTTCTTACCACCGATTGCACCGATTCGAACGTAGAACGTCTTACCGTAGCGTTTGCGGTTAGTTTCGGCAGCCTTAAGACCACCTGATCGTGTACCTGGCATAGCAGATCTCCTTGATTAATGCTTCAAGCGAGTTAGCTAGCGCATGAGCCGACCCTCCACAGTCAGCACTACTTCACTCTTGTGAACAAGAACCACATAGCACCCCATAAAGAGGTGCGTATGTGATAATGCTTAGATAGTATCAGCTTATGCTTAAGTTGTCAATACTTATGCCAGGATAAACTTAGGCTTGTGCAGCGGTCGCTGGAGGTGGAGTAGCGCCAGGCTGAGGAGTGCTGCCCTCTGCCGCTGCTGGTCCGACGTACTTGGCGTCACCAAATCCGAGCATGAGGTAGCCAATGAGCGAGAACAGAACGAGTCCAACAACCCCAAATACCTCTGATTTGCCAAATGATTTCGCTAGGTCAATCGCAGTGATAACCATCACAATAATCTGCACCAACGGGACGAAGAATAGTACTACCCACCAAGTTGGTCGACCGATGATCTCCATAAGTATGATGTAGTTGTAAATTGGGACAATCGCTGCCCAACCAGGCTTACCAGCCTTTGTGAAGATCTTCCACATCGCGACGATTCCAACGATCGCAAAAACCATCGCAATCAACCAGAAAAATCCGAGAAATGCCAGAGCGGCACCCGTGGCGGCAGGATCCGCGCTAGTAGTAAGTGGTGTGGCATAGGCCGATGGATCGGCATAGGTGGTTGCTTCAGGCGTGAACTCTTCAGCAACGGCTAACAGCGGTGCAAACATGGTCTTGTATTCCCTTCAGTAAATATTAAGTTTTCCTATAATTAGTCTAGACCAGTCTGCTAGTAGACACAACCGGAGGTGAGCGTACTCCTGATACCTTGCAAATCAGCCGATCCACCCTTCGGCAACGCTACGTATAATACAAATGATCACAAATATACAAAAAGAGCCACAAAAAATGTGGCTCTTTCAGCTAGATAATTACAATCCGGCACTGCGCTACTTTCCCGGGGTTACCAGTATCATCGCCGCAGGAGAACTTAACTGCTGTGTTCGGTATGGGAACAGGTGTGGCCTCTCCGCCATAAGCACCGGCTTAAAATTTCCTAGCAGGAAAACTTAAGCCGATACTTACAGCGTGCGGATTTCTTCAAACTTACGGAATCAGGAAACAAGTATCACTAACTTTCAGATCGAAGGCTGACATTACGCTCGAAGCATGTGCCAACTTCAGATTTTCTCTCTCTGAAAACGTGAAACTACGGTTTGCATGGTGATGAAAATCATCAACACACAAACGCGGAAAGAAAAAGTCAATCGGCTATTAGTACACCTCGGCTAAACACATTACTGTGCGTACACCTAGTGCCT
>CAYSMD010000019.1:5952-15213 GCA_964432055.1 uncultured Candidatus Saccharibacteria bacterium | reverse complement strand
TGATACGGGGCTATAGCTCAGTTGGCTAGAGCGCTTGCATGGCATGCAAGAGGTCGGGAGTTCGAGTCTCCCTAGCTCCACCATAGATATCTCTTTAGAACTAACGTGCTTTTGGCGCGTTCTTTTTTTAAAGCAGCCAGCCAGCACGGCTTCATGCTAGCGCTTGCACCATGCCCAGTATTTATAGATAATTGTGCACGACCCATCACCGGGGTCGTTGCGACGGTGCGTCCTGAAGGGGTCCTGTGCGCACGGGATCATCGATAGGGAAGGAAGCTACGCAATGCTTCCCGCGGGGTTGGTAGCCCACTAGCGCGTTATCTGGCGTGGGGTGGTGTGCAGCCGCCCGAGTGTGGGGACGATACGTCCATGCTCTAACCGTAGCTCAGGTGAAAGAACAGAGCTTCCTGTAGGCAGGATATGCCTCACAGTGTGTTCAGCAGGTTAGCACTACAACGCAGAACCGCCGTCTGCATCCTGATAGCCAACACCAACGGCAGGGATCCGCAAGGGGAAGTACGTAAGCTTCAAGTGTGTATTGCCTCTATTGTTCGCAGAAGAGATGTACTCAGACTGCACACATTCGCTGGCTCATCCTTTCCGAGGGTGAGTGAATGGTCTAGAGAGAATCCTCGGAGGATAGTCTTGCACGCGACCGGCCCGGCCTGGAGAGATCCAGGCTGGGCCACAGCTTTTTGTATAGTAGTTTTCCGTATCCTACTCAAAGTACTGAAGCTCGAAACAGCTAGCACATTATGGTATAACAACCGTATTCCATCTCACCTCTCTGCTAGGGGGCAGTGACGTGAGATGGAAAGCCTTTCTCGCACTTCACACCTTGGAGGGCGAGATGGAAGAAGTGCTAGGTACACTAACTCCGGTACCGACGGTGAAGCACTGTGTTGTCTGGTACGGACCTGTGTTCGATGACATCTACGACTGTCCCGTCGACAGTCGAGACCCCGAAGCCTATGAGCTCGATGAAGGCGCTGACTGCTTCCGCATCTACGACCGCCTGGAGCTTGAGTGGAAGCATGAGGGTGCAGTGGTCAAGCTGCGTAGTGAGCAGGTCAACTTCTCCCCGCTGTATGTGCCGGGTGGCGAAGTGGTCCCTGACGATGAGCGTGCGATGCTCTTTGCGCCGGATGGCCGCCTGTCATCTTTCATGACTCCAGGAAAAGTCGAAGTGGTCAGAACCCGCTACCGTTCGGCAGTAACTTTCTGGCGACCGATTGAGGTTGTCATTCTGCCGGCGGTCCAACCAACCTGAGTTACTAGCCTGGGACTACTGTCCTGGGCTCTTTTCTTTATAGCGTAGGTGCAGTGTTCAAGCCTCAGTAGGTCCCAAAAAGTAAGAGGCCAGCTATAAGCTGGTCTTTTGCTTTGGGAGTCTTTACTTTGTAATCTGACATACATCTATTTGTCGAAGCACTACCTCTATGAGATAATTCTTACATAAGAGGAAAAGACGTAGTGCGTTGGTACAAGCTTCTGTATGTATTTGGAGTATTGTGTGCTTCGTTTTTGCTTTTTTCTCACGACGCCAAAGCCGCGCCAGCGACATTCACGGTTAATTCAGTAGCCGATGGAGATGACGCAAATATTGGTGATGGGATATGTGAGACTAGTACACCTGGTGAATGTACTTTAAGGGCAGCGATAAATCAGGCAAGCAATAATGGCAATCCCTCTGATATGGACGTTATCGAGTTTAATATTCCTGGGACTGGGGTGCATACGATTACTCCAAATACCTGCTATTACAATAATCAGCAGAAGGTCACGATAAACGGCTACACACAACCTGGATCTGGCGTTAATACGGCAGTAGCTCCTGCGCCAACCAATACGGCTCTTATGATTGAGATAGATGGAGGCAATACTACCAACTGTGTTGGCTTAGTAATGGTGGCTAATGATTCAGTAGTACGCGGGTTGGCAATCAATAACTTTACTTATAACGCAATTCAAATTAATGATGCCGATAGCGTGCAAGTTATCGGTAACTATATCGGTACAGATGTTTCCGGTGTTAATAGAAAAATGAAAATCACTGGCGGGGCAATTAGCTCAGATTATAGCGATGGATTAGTCATCGGCGGTGCAGCACCCGCAGATCGAAATGTTATCGCTGGTAACAAAGATTGTGTGTCATTAAACGGTTCTAATATGCAGATACTTGGTAATTACCTTGGCCTGGGAAGTGATGGACTTACTCCATTTGAGACGCGCGCCACACTTACTATCGGCACTGGCACAATTGGCTATCCGCCAGTTCTTACTAATAATCGTATTGGTGGACCAAACACGGGTGAAATGAATGTTATCGCCAACGGTTCATCGATTGGGGCTAATATATATCTGGCTGATGGTGGTAACATCGTACAGGGTAATTATATTGCTACGGATTATACAGGGTTGCCTAATCCGAACTTTTCGCGAGGTCAGGGTATCGCAATAGCTTTTGATAGTAATGAAAATTTGGTAGGTGGCACTAATCCCGGTGAGGGCAATATAATTGCTGGAACTGGCGGGACTGGAATAACGATTGGCTCTTGGGAATTTACGGCCTATGCCACTACCTGGACACCAATGCGAAACAGCATACTTGGTAATAGCATTTATGATATTGGCAACTCTGGTTTTACAAACTTCGGCGATTCGAGCCTGGGTATTGATATGGTTGCAGCAATTGATGGTAAGAATGTACCCGACGGTGATGTTACGGCCTTCTCTAATCAAGGACCAGACCCCAACGATTCGGGTGATTCAGACACCGGTCCCAATAACTACATAAATACTCCTGTTCTCAAAACCGCTCAACAAATCGGCAATGACCTCACCATTACCTATGACCTCGATGCTGCTGACTCTCCCTCGAACACCTACCGCATTGAGTTCTTCGCAAATGATAACTCTACAGTGTATGGAGCTGGCCCCGGCCAAGAATATCTTGGGACTGCCACTAGTGTTACCGCTGGCGTAAACCGCACCGTCACCCTCAATGTCTCTGGTGACTACACCGACAAAGCGCTATCAGCCACCACTACAGCAATTGACGGAACGACAGCCTCCGGGTTTGGGTCTACTTCAGAATTTTCACAGAATATCTCGATTGGTTCTGCTACCGATTTTGACGCCGATGGTATTGCCGATAGTGTAGAAGACCTTGGCCCGAATAATGGCGATGGCAACAACGATGGTACCCCAGACCGTCTCCAGCCCACTGTCACAACCTACGAAATTGATTCTACCGGTATCTACGCTACCCTCGTTACTTCTGGCTGTTCGGAAAATGGTACGGTTGCGTCGATTGATGTGACTGCGCTCGCAAAGAATGACAACGGCAAGGCCTACCCCTACGGACTCACCGACTTCACACTTAATTGTTCCCGCGGTGACACGGTAGATGTCACGATGTATATTCACACCGAAACGAATCCAGATCAATACATTCCCCGTAAATACAACGCCACCACCCAAACCTTCTTCGACATCCCTGGCTCCGCGCTAACCAATGAGCAAGTTGGTGCTGGCTCGGCTCTTAAGCTTAGCTATTCCATCACCGATGGGGGAGAACTGGATGATGACGGGGAGGCCAACGGTATTATTGTTGATCCAGTGGGTCTTGCTCTCACCGTCACCGGCGCCACTGGCGCACTGGCCAGCACGGGGGAGAACCTACTGTTGTTCATATTTGGGGCTAGCACTCTTATTGCTGGGGGAGTCTGGCTTAGCTTGAAGACACTCAAGAAATGAAAGCTACTTTCCGTTTTTTCACACTCCTTACCATACTCGCAGCTAGCTTGATCCTGTTCGCCAACCGCGCCCATGCTGCCACGCTCAATGTCGTAGTCGGTACTGACGCCATTGATACCAACGGACAGTGCCAGCTCTCTGAAGCCATCCAAAACATCAACGACCAAGACACAATCCATGATGACTGTACCCCAACCGGTGCCTACGGAACAGACGATACAATTACTTTGCCAGCAGGGACAATTACGTTGAGCGGGGATTTGGCAGAGTTATCTGAATCTATAATTATCCAAGGTCAAGGTGAATCGTTGAGTATTATCGACGGAAATAATAAACAGTATTCCGGAATAAAGCTGGGTCTTCAGTCAGTACCGCCATTTATCGAGAACTTTGAATTTCGTGATGCATCAATTATCGCCGCCAAAAACTACGGTATCTTTGGTTACGGCATTGTAAGTTTTGCTTTAAGTAATGCTTCAATTTCAGACGGTGACAGCGGTGTCATTGTTGTGGCCCAGAATGTGCAAGTTGCTGACACTCAAATCGATAACAATACTGGTACTGATAACAACCTTGGCGATGTAGGCGAGACGGCAGGAATGTATGTTCAGCTCTCTTATACGGGCGAGGGGCCAATGCCGAGCTTTGCGGCAGAAAATAGTAGTATGAGCAATAATACGACCACTAGCTCTGCCGATATGTCTCCGGCGGGATTATTGGTTGGAATAAACTGTAGTATATCTAACGGATGTGATGGTGACGCTACCACAGTAGATATTAGTAGCGTTGAAGTTGATAATAACGTATCGGTTGTTTCTGATGAAGCAAGTTTTTCTGGCATTACTTTGATGGCTGTATTTGAGCAGTCATACGCCAATTCTCCTCCAACGCAGCTTCGAATTAATAGTACGTCAGTTTCTGAAAATTCTGCAGAGTCACCTACTGGTGCTGCGCTGTCCGGCCTAAGTTTATACCCTTTATCTATTACTGAAAATTCTTGGTTGCGAAACCTCACCGTACATGCTAACTCTGCCATTACTGAATCGAACCAAGTTCCGTCTATAGCTGGGGCGTTCGGTCAATTGCTAGCTTCGAGTATGCTCGAAGTCTCAAATATTACTTTTACTGAAAACCAGTCGCAATTTCCACAAGATTCATATTTTCCAGTTTCTGGGCTTGTGTTCGGCAGGTTAGATCCAGACACAGGTAATGTTACTACCGGTATAGAGCTGTCTAACTCTATACTTGCTGCAAACACAAAGAATGATGAAATTTACAATTGTGAAAATTCAATCGATATTGGATCTGGTCCGTCTACAGTTACTCCAGTCTCCCTCGGTGGCAACATCTCCGACGACGCTTCCTGCGCCAGTTCCTTTACCCAGCCTACCGACCAAAACAACGTGGATCCGGCTGACCTCAAGCTGGGTACGCTTGGCGACTATGGTGGCTCAGTCCCAACGATTCCACTCGGACAGGGGAGTATTGCCATAGACTCCGGCGTCACCGTAGCTGGTCTCACCACCGATGCTCGTGGTGTGACGCGTCCGCAGTGCGCTGCCTACGACTCTGGTGCCTATGAATACAACGGTACGTGTCCCGCGCCTCAGCAGCTCACCTACCCAGACCCAGAAAAAGGCTCTACTGTCTCTCTTGTCCTCCCGAGTGATGTTGCGAGCCCTTCAGTCTCTGCCGTAGATCCAGATACTATTCCCAAAGATGGTGAGAATCAGTTCCTAGCCGGTCTCACATCTTTCCAATTTACTACCACCCCAGGAGCTACAAAGACCGTCACGCTCTACTACGATCTCCCCGGATCTCCATCCTCATACACTGCCCGTAAGTACAAGACAAATTCCCAAGCCTTTATCGATGTTCCTGGCGCTACCATCACAAGAGAAGACTACAATGGTAAATCCATGCTCAAACTGACCTACGCCATCACTGATGGAGGCATCCTCGACCAAGACGGAGTAGCGAACGGTACCGTGATTGACCCGGTAGGACTAGCAACTACTGCGAGTTTGGCGAGCACCGGGGATAATCTGTGGCTGTATGCGCTGGGCATCATAGTATTACTGGGATCTGGGGTGTGGATGCAGGGGAGAGCGGAGCAACGATGAAGAAAAAGCATTCAGCCTTTTTGGGATGATTGGCTGGGTGCTTGGGCTAGCTATTTTTTGTGCACCCACCGCCCGGGCTGCAGTTGGTGATATTACTCATTCTTTTCAGTGGGGCTCTAGAGGTAGTGGTAATGCTCAATAGTGTCATGTATAGGTCAGCCACCTTGTGACCTTGAATCATCACTGGCTAGATTGTATAATCTGCGCATCCGTACCTACCCAGGAGCGTGAGTCATGCAGACCTATGAACTCTTTCGGGCTGACCATGTCGGTGAAGACCAAGACACGTACACGTTAGGCGCACCTGTGTTGGTCTGGCGGTGCGAGCTGCCCTTCGATGCGCTGGCGATCGCCCAGGCCGTGAAGTCCATGAAGCGCAGCCTTCGATCCATGCAAGACATGGATCCCGCCTTCGAGCTGCTCTGCTACGAGGAGGGCGCTGAGATCCCGCGCGAGGTGAAGCTCCCCGATGTGTACCTAAGCGCCTCCACGACCGTTCCCATTCTTGGCTGCATCAGCCGGGAGTACCAAGTGGTCTACCGAGAGCCGGGCCAGCTGCGTGCCTACCAGACGCCGTTCCAAGAGCTGATCTCGGAGATCATGGACTACTGGCGCCGTCGGCACATCGACAAGTTCTGCGACGACGACTCCGACTTCGATGAGGTCGAGGCAGATGCCGACTACGACGATGAGTGAACTTGTCTCATTAAAAAATACCCCCACTCATGCTGAGTAGGGGGTTTATTCATTTCTAGGGGGACCGCTAGCGGCGCTCGGCCACCAGCCAGGTGTCGCCACGGAGCAGGTTCAGCTGCGGGCCGTAGTGCGCTGCGAGCCGGGCGTAGTGCTGGAGCACGAAGGCGATCTCGCGCCAGGACTTCGGCTCGGCGTCGAGACCCTGTTCTCGCATGTCTCGCTTGAGCCGGGATCTCTCCCAGGGCCAGGTCGCGCCGGCGCCGATGACGGTGAGGCCTTCCTGCTCGACGTAGCGAATCAACAAGGGCAAAGGCATGGGCCGGAGGTGGGTTGGGTCGAGGTAGAAGCCTTCGGCGGCCACCACCGGATTGCGCATGTTCGGCGTGATCACGACAAGGCGCCCGCCATGGGGCTTGAGCGCCTGGGTTGCTCGGTACAGCAGTGTCTGCTGGCCATCGGCGTCGAAGTGCTCGATGATGTGCGAGAGCACGATGGCATCGAGGCCTTCTCGGGTACGCGAGGCGTCCTGACTGAAGAGGTAGTGATGTGCATCGCTGACGGCGACGTTGAAGCCGGTGCGACGCAGGTGGTCGGCCGCTGCTGCATTCTGGTCGACGCCTTCGGCCGTGATGCCGAGATCGCGCAGTACGTAGAGCAGCCAGCCCTCGCCACAGCCGATGTCGACGATTCGCTCGCGGCCGGCCAGGAATGGCAGGATGGGTGCGATGTAGTTGAGCGCGGAGCGGTATCCGCCGCTGAAGGCGTACGGGTAGTGCCCGGTCACGTTGAGGAAAGCCTCATCGGTGTCCGATGTTTCGGTGAGTGTCATGCGGTCCCCCTGGGGTAAAGGTGCAAATAGATTAGTGACTATACCACTCCAGCGCTGCCACTACAAGTTTAAAACCGGTATACTAGTTAGTGATGAATACTCGAATGCGAAACTATCTCAGCTGCTTCGGTCCGCAGTTTGTGCGCGGCATTGCTGTGCTGGCCGCTCGTGCTGACTACGATCGGGCGCGGTTTCGGAAAAGTGTCCGGCCACTGCCAAATTTCTTCGAAGTAGCGCGTAGCGAAACGCCGAAGAGTTCTGCATCGCGGAGTCTCACCCGAGCAGTCTGGTCGGCGATCGTGATTGCCTGGATTCTCTCGATCGTGGTGGTCGCGTTTATCCGGCTGACGTGGTGGCAGATCGGCCTTTTGATCGTTATCGTTTCGATTCCGGCGCCCCAAATATTATTGTGGGTCGCTGCGCTGTGTCTTCCAAAGCCATCAAAGTAGTATAATTGTAGTCAATGAATCATAAGCCACGCCTGGGGGTGTTAATCGGCGGGCCATCCCGCGAACATGAAGTATCAAAGGCGAGTGCCGCACAGGCACTGGCGGTGCTCGATACCGCGCGCTATGATGTGCTGCCAATCCTTGTAAATCACGAACGACATTGGCATCTCTATGGCAATGTCGATGAGTATGTGGCCGGGCGAGCCCAGCTGGCATTTCCGCACGAAGAAGTAGTTGGTCGCTTGCCATATCTTATCGATGCGGCGCTCATCATGATGCATGGTGAGTTTGGTGAAGATGGCGAGCTTCAGCGACTACTCGATCAGGCAACGATTCCATATCAGGGGAGTGGCGTGCGGGCGAGCCGTTTGGCATTTGATAAGCATAAGAGCTCGCAGCTCTTTAAGCGGCTGGGTTTCTCGGTGCCCGAATACACGCTCATTTCTCGTGCTCATTGGGTGAGTGCTCGCGCCCGCATCGTACGGCAAGTCATGGCAGCCTATGGCTGGCCAGTGGTGGTGAAGCCAAATGCCGCCGGGAGCTCCATTGGCGTGAAGATGTGTCATGCTCCGGCCGAACTCATCGACGCGCTGGAGGAGGCGACGCTCGAATACGGCGACATTCTCGTGCAGCGGTTTGTGCGCGGAGTGGAGCTGACGTGCGGCGTAATGGAGACTGAGGAGGGGGCTGTGGCGTTGCCACCGACGATGATTCGTCCGCGACATACCACGCTGTTTGATTACCAAGCGAAGTATACGCAAGGGGCTACCGATGAGCTGACGCCAGCACCAGTTTCTCCACAGGTGACGGCGGCTCTCCAGAGGGTGGCGCTCACCGCCCACAAGGCACTTGGCTGCAAGGACTATAGTCGTACGGATTTAATCCTTGGGAGAGGTCGGCTGTGGGTTCTGGAGACAAATACACTTCCTGGGCTGACGGGGGTGAGTCTCTTACCGCAAGCTGCGGCAGTGGCTGGCTACGAGTACCATCAGCTCATTGACCACCTGGTATCACGAGCATTTTCCCGCCCAGAAGTGGTAGAATTACATAGATATGATGTGCCCTAACCTATGATCAAGCAGCTAGCCAGCCGAGTGGTGGTCGCACAGCTGCGACGCTATGTGCGTCGTTTGCTCGCCGGGCATAACCTCACCGTCATCACCGTTACGGGGACGGTTGGCAAGACGTCTGCCAAGGTAGCGATCGGCACCATGCTTGAGGCGGTTGGTCATAAGGTCGGCTATTCGGTGGATAGTTACAACACCGAAGTTGGTGTGCCACTCGCGCTGTTCGGGCTCAAGGCGCCTGATCGACTGACGAGTCCGCAGGCCTGGTCGAAGATATTCCGGGAGATTCAAGATACCCTCAAGAATTATCCGTATGACGTAGTGGTGATCGAAATCGC